>NZ_AHMM02000015.1:0-300000 GCF_000243675.2 Leptospira inadai serovar Lyme str. 10
AGAATGTACTATATTTGAATATCAATATTTTATAATATTTAAATATACAACAGGCGACGGCGACATTATCCCAAAAGACCCCCGCGAATCGCCCATGCCAGTTCGCTGGAAGAAATTTTTAACTCGAATTAATTTCGGTGCATTCCCGAAGGAAATTCAATAACCTTTCGAGTCGCATAGACGATCGATTAAAGAACGTACAAATTAATAAGGAAACGTATGGCAGAATCAGATTTAGATCTCTTACTGGAAGAGGACGAATTAGACGACGAAGATACACTGGAGAATAAGTACTTAATATTTTCGCTCGGCGAGAGAGAATACGGAATCGAAATAAAGTACATCACCGAAATCATAGGAATGCAGCCGATCACGGAAGTCCCGGACATGCCTCAGTTCATCAAAGGAGTGACGAATCTGCGAGGAAAAGTCGTCCCTCTCATAGACGTGCGACTACGCTTTCGAATGGAAAGTATTCCTTATTCGGATAGAACTTGCGTTATCATTTTGAATTTCGAAGGAGAACATCTCGGACTGATCGTGGATACGGTCCGGGAAGTGGTAACCATTTCCGTTAATCAAACCGAACCCGCACCCAAAATAGGCGACGGTGAGGGAAACCGTTTCATTTCCTGCTTCGGCAAGGTCGGCGACTCCGTCAAGATTCTTCTAGATGTGCGAAGGTTATTGCACGATGAAGAATTAGAAATTTTGCATAAAACGATTCCGGCGAATGAATCTCCGATCGTAAATCAAGGTGGAAGAATATGAGTGTTAAAACAAAACTGATAATAGGATTTTCGACGGTACTCAGCTTGCAAGTGTTGGTCGCCGGTTTCGCAGGAATACGTTTTTTTCAGATGAACGAGGCTACCACGAACGTCATCAATGTATCCGCAAAGAAAGCCGCCATGGGAATAGACATTCGGACCTTATTGCTCATGATTACGCGAGCCGAAAAGAACAGCATTCTGTCTACGGAAGAAGGCGAGATGAAGGTATACATCGCCGATGCATACCGCTATTCTACGGAAGTGGAAAAATTATATGGGGATATTTATCCTTTATTAAGCGTCGCAGGCAAAAAGGACATGGATGAAATCAGATCCAATCTTTTTCCCGCCTATAAGAAAGATCTAAAAATCGTATTGGATCTGGCTTTCTTGAATAAAAACGTGGAGGCTAGAAAAATATCTCAAACGATCCTTCGAAACCATTTCGATAAAATCGAAAAATTATTGGGGCAGATCATCCAGAGAGCCGAAAAGGAGCAGGAACAGGCGAACAAATTCACGGATGAGCTATCTTCAAGCACCCTCACGCTGATGGCGATCGTATCGGTTTCCGCAATTCTGATCGGAATCGCATTTTCAACTTGGATCACTCTAAGCGTTAATAAAGCGTTATCGACCGCCTTGGAAGTCGTCAATTCGGTCTCCGCCGCGGCCGCGCAAGTGTCGGCTACCGCGTTTTCTCTAAGTCAAGCTGCCAACGAACAGGCCGCAAGTTTGGAGGAAACGACCGCGGCCGTCGAAGAGATGTCCTCCACCATCGAACAAAATTCGCATAATGCAAAAGAGACCAATTCAATGGCGGAAAGTTCCGCAAAAGACGCAAGTAAGGGAAGAAAATCGGTTTTAGAAACGTTGACCGCCATGCGGAAAATATCCGCTAAAATTAATATTATAGAAGAGATCGCCTATCAAACGAATCTTCTCGCACTAAATGCGGCTATCGAAGCTGCAAGAGCGGGTAAACACGGAAAAGGATTCGCGGTAGTAGCCGACGAGGTAAGAAAGCTTGCCGAGCGCAGCCAGGTCGCCGCGCAGGAAATCAACGGACTATCCAAGGATTCCGTGGATCGCGCCGAAGATGCGGGAAAACTAATAGAGGAAATCGTACCGAGCATCGAACAAACCGCAAAGCTAATCCAAGAGATTACAGTCTCATCCGACGAGCAAGCTCGAGGTATCACCCAAATCAATACGGCTATGATCCAACTAGACCAATCCACTCAAGAGAATGCCGCCGCTTCCGAGGAATTAGCTTCCACGTCCAACGAGTTAAGCGAACAAGCGGAAATTCTGTTGCGAGTGATGGGAACCTTGATTAAAATAAAGGAGGACGTCCTTAAAGCCGCGGAGTTAAATCGAAGGAACAAAAAATCGAAAGAACAATCGCGAAAAAATTCGGCAACCCCGCAGATTGCGTCCCACCACTTTGATATTAAAAGAGCGGCATCTCATTTCGGAACCCCGAAAACGAACGCGTCGAAGGGAGGCAACGGAAAGAGAGAATTTCAATCGCTTCTAGAGGAAAGCGAATCTTCCGTAGACGAAGAATTTGCCGCAAGTTCCGAAGAAACGAATAGCGAAATTAAATTATAATACGCCGATGGATCGCAAGACTCTTTTATTCGAATTCGTTTCCGAGGCCCGGGATTTAATCGATTCTGCGGAAGACGCCCTTCTCTCTCTGGAGGACGAAATCGAATCCCAGGGAGAAGGGAAACCGGACACCGTCAATAGAGCATTCCGGTTTTTTCATACGCTCAAGGGATCTTCCGGACTTCTCAAACTTGAAACAGTCGTAAAGATAACGCATTTAGCGGAAACGCTGCTGGATGTACTGCGCAATCTTCCTAAAGTGACCGAACTGCCTTTTAGCGAAGATCTAACGCATACTCTGGATTTGCTCAGGAAGATCTTCGATCAGATAGAAGCGTCCGGTTCCGATTCCGGTTTTGATGATGAAACCGAAACCGTTCGGAACCTTTTGAAAAAGAGATTGGATCAAATTTCCCAATTCGAAAAACCGAATGAACCCGAAAAGAAGGCGGCCGCCTTCGGATTTTTTGATGAAGGCAAAGCGGGCCCGAAAGAGAAAGCATTCGGTTTTTTTGATGAATTAGAAATACCGGACGATCAAAAATCGAAACGACTTCCTATTTCCGAAAATCCCGTTCCACAGTCCATCGCCACCCCGAAAATCGAAGAAACGTTTATGCCGGAACGTAAAAAAGATATCCGTATTTCGACGGAAAAACTCGATCAATTGATGGATTTTATCGGGGAACTAGTGATTGCAGAATCGAATGTGATTCATCATCCCGAACTGGAAAATTTGAACTTGGAAGGATTTCGTTCCGCAGCGAGACACCTGCACAAAATCGTCAGGGATGTACAGGAAGTCTCCCTATCTATGAGAATGATTCCCTTATCCGGTACATTCCAAAAAATGAATCGTTTGGTTCGAGACTTGCAAAAGCGATCCCATAAACAGGTGGACCTACGCATAGTGGGAGAAGAGACGGAGATAGATAAGTCCGTAGTCGAAATCATTCAGGACCCTATCATTCACTTGCTCCGAAATGCGATCGATCATGGACTGGAATCTCCCGAAATGAGAAGGGAATCCGGTAAGAAAGAAAAAGGAATCATCCGACTCCAAGCTAGACAATCCGCAAACGAAGTTTGGATTCTGATCAATGACGACGGTCGCGGCCTGGATCGGGAGCTTATCCTGCAAAAAGCCCGTGAAAAAAACCTAATACGCGGTAACGGAGAGGAAATGAGCGACAAGGAAGTTTTCCAGCTGATTTTCACCCCCGGTTTTTCCACTGCGGAAAAGCTAACCGATATCTCAGGGCGAGGAGTCGGTATGGATATCGTTCTACAAAATATCCGAAAACTGAACGGTAAGGTCGAAATACGATCTAAGAAAGGCGAAGGAACGACTTTCATTTTAAGAATTCCCTTAACGCTGGGAATAATCGAAGGTACTATCTTCGAAGTGGGAGGGACCTATCTAACCGTGCCGACCGTCGAGATAAGCGAGTTGGTAAGTCTTAAAGGCCAAAGCATTATTCGGCCATATCAAGATCAGGAAGTTTTGGACCTAAGAGGCATTTATATTCCGATTATAAAAATCAACGATCTACTCGGACTGAGATCTAAATTGGACTATAATAGCCCCAATCCCGTTTTAATCATCCTGGAGAATGACGACAGGTTCTTAGGAGTACTCGTGGATAATGTATTAGGAAATCAAAATGTAGTTATTAAACCGATTACTTCTTCCATCAAAAAAACTAAAGGCGTCAGCGGATTCACTATTCTCGGGAACGGGCGAGTAAGTTTGATTTTGGACTCTAAATTCTTATTCGAAAAATTTCAGCCTCCGACTCGCAGCGATGTTAGTAATGTCGGCAATCGAGAAAAAGTAAAATCTTAACGGGTACGATTGATGATTCGAGTGTACATTATCGACGATAATCGAATCGTTCGCGAAATCATAGCCGGTCAATTATCGGAAGATCCTCGTTTCGAAGTAGTGGGTGCGAGTACCGCCACGGAAGCTATGAGGGAGCTTCCGAAAGTAAATCCGGACGTTTTGACTTTAGATGTGGAAATGCCCGACATCGGCGGGATTGAATTTCTTCGATGGCTTATGCCTAAGAATCCTATTCCCGTCATTATGCTAAGCTCATATACGGAGAGCGGCGCTAAGATTACCTTAGATTCGCTCGAAGCCGGCGCCATAGAATTCGTTCCGAAGGCGGACGGGAGCGAAGAGGATTTTTTCCGAATGATTTTGGAATTAAAGAATAAGATCCGAGCTTGCGCCAGAACCGACGTAAATAAGCTCCTTCGCAGAAAGAAACTCGTAATCACAGGATTCGGTTTCGGCGATAGGAAAAAGGTCGCCGATATAAAACTGATCGCCCTAGGTGCATCGACCGGTGGAACTCAAGCGCTGGAATTCCTACTGAGGAATTTACCTATCGGCCTTCCTCCGATCGTAATCGTTCAACATATGCCTCCTAAGTTCACGACAATGTTTGCCGCCAGATTAAACGACATCTCCCCTTTGCGGATCGTCGAAGCGGAAAACGGAATGGAAATCTCTAAGAATACCGTCTATATTGCACCCGGTGATTTTCACATGGGATTAGATCATCATAATACGACCTTTTCGCTTAACGTTTTCAAAAGCGAAAAGGTGACGGGTCATCGACCATCCGTGAACGTCCTATTTCGCTCGATCGCCGCATCTCCCTTGGCGGAATTTAGCGCCGCCTTTCTATTAACGGGTATGGGTAAAGACGGAGCCGAAGGTATGAAGGCGATGCGCGATCGAGGCTCTTTAACTTTCGGGCAGGACGAAGCGACTTCGGTGGTATACGGGATGCCCAGGGAGGCATTCGAAATAGGCGCCGTTCAAGAACAGATTTCATTGGATTCCGTTCCGGATAAGATCGCAAAACTGTGTTTAGGCGAATTCGAAAATTCGATATGAATTCATACAAATAATAGGAGAATTTAATGGTTAAGATTCTATGTGTCGACGATGCGCCCACCGTATTAAAGCTTCTGGAATTCACCCTTTCCGAGGAAGGATATTCGGTTACGAAAGCCTCCGGGCCTGACGAAGCGATGGCCAAGATCGAAAGCGAGGGACCGTTCGATCTAGGGATCTTCGACGTTAATATGCCCGGAAAAACCGGGATCGAACTCACCAAGGACGTTTTGCGGACGGAGAAAGGAAAGAACACGAAAATTCTCATCTTGACTACCGAATCAAGCGACGCAATGAAGTCGGCTGGAAAAGACGCAGGGGCAAGAGGATGGATGACAAAACCGTTTAACGACGAAGATTTATTAATGGCCGTAAAGAAATTACTTACGATCTAACTTCGGCATTTAGGAAGCCGCTAGAAAATATTTCAAGCGGCGACCGATTTTAAACTCTCAGATTTTCCAGTACAACTTCTTCTTGTCTAACACGTATAAAATTCCGAACCAAAGAAGCACGTTACTCGACGCATATGCCAAAGATGCGAATTCCGACGTAGGGGCCCAGACCAGAAATCCATTTTGAAACAAAAACGTCTTGAGGTTTATCGATTCTCCGGAGTTTCGGACATGGATTAAGTTCAAAGTTCTTGCCCAAATTCCCGATACGAAAAAAACGAGGATTGCGTTCCTACCGAAAGGAATCCATGGTGAGAACAGTAAATCCTTGCTTTTCATGGAAGAGGATTCGAGTAAAAGAAACAACGAAAGCAAGAGAGCAGCCGACCCTCCCGTCCATAATACGAAGCTGGAAGTCCAAAGACTTTTGTTCATCGGAAAGAATTGGTGCCAAATCCATCCGACTAGCATAAGTACGATCGCGGCAAGGATGAAGGTAAATGCAGTTTTTTGAATATTTCCCTTTGTATCCGAATCCTTTTTCAAAACCTCTCCGAAAAAAATTCCTAAGAAAGTCGTGGCGACGGCGCTAAGAGAGCCAAGCAAACCTTCAGGATCCCAGGTCTTAGAGGACTTCCAAAGATGATTTTCCCCGAAAACGATTCGATCCAACCACGCCCCCCAATCCTTCCCCGGGGACAAACTCGGGGAACCGGCACCAGGAGGCGGGGCGAATTCCAATAAGATCCAATATCCGAAAAGAATCGATATACAAATCATAATGCGAGTCCGGAAACTCGCAGAGCGATAGGCGATCGCGGAGATAAAATAGACCAAACCGATTCGCTGAAGAACTCCGGGAATTCTGAGTCGGTCCATACTCCATTCTCCGAACCAATGCAGAAATAGTCCGATGAAAATCAGAATCGAAGCCCGTTTCAGGATTTTAAAAAAAGTCCCGCCGTTCCCGATAGTGGAAAACGGAATAGAAACGCCGACTGAAAAGAGAAAAAAAGGAAACACCAAATCGGTCGGGGTACACCCGAACCACTTAGCATGTCTCAGCGGAGAATAAATGGCCGACCAGGACCCGGGATTATTTACGAGAATCATACCGGCAACGGTAAATCCCCTCAACGCATCGATGGATAAAAGCCTCTTACTAGCAAACGAGTCGTTTAATAATTCTTGTTTCACGAAATGTATTTCGTTTCGGATTTTCACCAAAGAGAGCGATGAAATTCGGTAAAACCCCAAACATTCTTGAAAGAAATTTCTTTTCCTAGGTCCGGTCGGAACGTTCCGGAGAATTTCCCTACAAATTGTCTAAAATACAATTTTGTAAAAATAAGATTCATCTTTTCTCTACGTTCACCCACCGGTTTGAATTCCAATCTTAGTCTGCCTGCTTCGTCCCATAAGCGCCAAGGCTTATAAGGATCTTCCTGGGAAAAATCGAAAATGCAACGATCGACTCGTTGCTGCTTTGCATTAATCCAAAAAGCGTTTTCGGAAAAAAAGGTTTCGTTTACCAATGCGGCGAAATTCGCTCCGATCTTAGTTTTATTAGGTAAGACGGAGGAAAAAGCCGCCCAATACCAATTTGTTTCCCTTCTTAGATATCCCCCGGACCAATCATATACTAAAGTCGATTTATTGGGATCTCTTACCAACTCTTTCTCCAAATAACGAACGGAGAGACGGGTCGGCGATAACGGGGAGCATTTTTCGGTGAAGGTCCAACGAGTCGGCTCGGAAGGATTCAAGACTCTCAAAGGATTATGCGTATTTAGGGAATATGGGAATTCTCCGGAAATCTCCAACTTTCCGTCGAACTTTGCCTCTAAGGATAAAATTCCTTCGGAGTGGGATTTACGAATCTCTAAGAATGATTTTCCTTTTCTAAATTGAATCCGATACTCGTCCGGATTTGCGGGGAATTTTAGCGCTAACCCGAGATCCGGCCCCTTAGTATTAAATTCGTATACTTTCCCTTCGTCAAAGCGATAAAGATAAGCGAATACGTTATATGCATAACCGAGACTGACCGCAGCAATTCCGACTATCGAATCTTCCATCAGGAGACCGAGATAATTGAATGTATGGAATGCAAATCGCCTTTTTAATCCTGTAATCTCCTTCCCGAAAAAATCCAGAAGACGGAAATCGTTATGATTAAATTCGATCGGAGTTTCCCAAACGCCGTACCTAACTTGATTATCGGGCCCGATGATTTTGTTCATATGTCCGATCGAGTTTTGAAGCTTGGGTGGAAAAATCAATGGATTTCCGACTCACCCGGCAAATCTGCTTTACTTTTCGCTTTTTCCTCTGAGTATAGACATACCAAGCGTTAGGAAAAAAACAAAGCCATTCTATGGGAGAAGTCCAGAGCAAGCACCCTAGTAGCAGCTATCTGCTCGAGCCTTCCGATCTCAAAACCTTAAAAGACAAGAAGACTTCGCGGGAAATTTCCCTTCTGTTATATCGGGTAATCTTTCGTTCGGACGAGGTAAGAACGGGAGCGATTAAGATCGTTAAAGAACCTTTTATCCGTACGCATTCCAATCATCCCGAACAATTCCCTCTACTCGATCGAACCAAATTCGTAAGAGATATGATCTCCTACTTTAAAGCTTCCACCGTTCTCCCTCCGGAAAAACTAGAGTCTTTTTTTACCGGGATTCATGCTGCCTTTCAAAGCGAGATCCGTTACTTACTGGGCAAAACGACCCAATTCACTTTCGACATTATGTTTCAGGTTATAGAATCGATTCTTCAAGAGATGAATCATCCCGAAGACCAAAGGACGGTGGATGTAAAAGATCGCGAGACGATTTTAAAGCACTTTAGGGCTTATAATGATCTCTCCAAAGTTTTTAATAAAATGGGAACTTCCAAAGCCGTAATCGATAAAAAGGACGAGATCATAACGGATATTTCGATCACGCATAAGGATATTACGATCATTTCCATAGAAAATATGTTCCGAAACATATTGGCTCAAATACTGCTCTCGAGAAAATACAATTGCGGAACTCTGATCGATAAGTGGTCGAATGAATATGGATTCGGACCGGAGCAGGCACATTCGATGCGGGCGTATATTTCCGAAGCCGCGGCTCTTACGGATTTTCGAACTCAGTATGCGAACGCATTGAGAGCCATCAAACCGGAAAACGAAATGGACCTGATGTTTTTACGGACTCTCTCCAATTATTATTCTTCCTGGGTCACTCAAGTCTCCGAACAAATCCCCGCCTGATTCGAGCCGATCGAATTCTGGTTACATGCGTAAAAGGGCAAATGTCTGCTATCGCGATTTCTTCCGATCGAAAAATGGTTTGAATTTTCTATCAACCGTACCAAAGTTGGAGGCGCGGAAATCCTGGGAACTTCCGAAGCCGTAATCGATAAGAAGGAGGAGATCATAAGGGATGTTTCGATCACACAGTATGAAGAGGAAAATCATATTTGATACCAAGCCATGAAATCGAAAAAAATAAATACGGATTCCAAAAAGAAGATAGAATTCGGAACCGCCGCGGTAGCCGAAGTTTTCTATAATTACCCGGAAAGAATGCGGACTAAACTTCTTTTCCTGAGGCAATTGATTTTCGACACGGCTTCGATGACGGAAAGCATCGGTCCTTTGGAAGAAACCTTAAAATGGGGTGAGCCCAGCTATCTGACGACACAAACAAAAAGCGGAAGTACGATTCGAATTCATCATAGGGAATCCCGAGCGGATGAATATGGAATTTACTTTAATTGCAAAACCACCCTGATCGAACAATTCAAAAGGAAATACCGCAATCAGTTCCGCTTCGAAGGAAATCGGAGCATCGTTTTTAAATACGACGAGCCTATCCCTGTTACCGAATTACAAGATTGCATCTCTCTAGCTTTAACGTACCATCGCAGTAAGTCGAATCGTTAAGAAAATCGCCCTTTCTTTCGATTCGGAACGGGGAAAACTAATTGTAACGCAAGAATATAATCATTACAATGAATCTCCGGGATCTCCCGATTAATAAGCGAAAAAGCTCGGCATCGACCAATAAAGAACTTCGAAGCGAATTTCCGAAAAGGATAGGAGAGCAGATTCATGTTAAGGGAAGAGTTTTACAGAACTGCAAGTAAGTATTCCGAATTGAAAGGCACAATCGACGCTCTGTGGACCGAAATCAACGTAAACTACTCGGAAAGCCATAGACATTATCATACTCTTACTCATCTAAAATCCTTTTTAGAAGGATTAAAGACCGTTCGGACAAGAATTCAAGATTGGGATAGCCTGCTGTTTGCGATGTTTTATCACGATATCATCTATGATCCTAAGGATTTCCGGAACGAGGAGAATAGTGCGGCATTAGCGGAAGAGAGATTAACCCGGATCGATGCCCCGAAACTTCTGATCTTTAAGGTTAAGGATCTTATTCTTGCCACTAAAATGCACATAACGCAGGACGATCCGGATATCCGGTATTTTTTAGATTGTGACTTATCGATTTTAGGCGCGGAACAATCGGAATATCGACGATACGCACGAAGTATCCGAAACGAATATAAAGAATATTCCGATGAAGAGTATTCGTCCGGTAGAAAAAAGGTATTGGAATATTTTTTACGGATGGACCGAATCTTTACTAGCCGGGAATTTTTCGAAACCCTTGAGGCGCAGGCTAGAGCTAATCTAAACCACGAACTCGAAGAATTGGAATAGAAAAATAATCGGCTTATTATCCGAGTCTTTTTAGAGAAAAGCCCAAGCAATAACAGGCTCCGGCAAGAACGAAATGGTAGATATCGACTTTTAAAATGCCTGCCGCCTCTCCTGCCGTTCCGATGGCAAGACCCGCAAGAATAAATAATAAAGACCCAAGGATTCCGTACATCGCGGCAGGTTTATGGGCTCCGCTATATCGTTTAACGCAAGAGACGATGATAGTTATAAAAGATAAGGCCCCGATGAATGTGGAATAGCCTCCTAAAGCCATCCAACGATCCGCTAACGACAGTAAAACGAGAAAAAGAGAAATCGTAATCCAATTCCTGGGGCTGATCCTCCCGAAAGTTCCGGTAAAAAAGGCCAAGCCGATCCAAGGAACTCCGACTTGGGCGGCAAATCCGATCACGATTCGGTAGATAGGTTCGATTACCGTAACTCCTGCGAAAAATAAACTCCCGAGAGCGGCACCGATAGCGATGGAATAGAATCCCCAGGCTCCGCTTCGTTTATTCCAATTACCGTGAAGTCGGAATCCTGTCCAGGCTGCAACGGCCGCCAGGATAAAATCGGATATAACTGTGCTCGTTTGCATGAAGGGTATTGAATAAGAGACTGGATAAATTGCAAGTCCGATTAAGGCTTCTTTCACTCTTATAGAGGTCCCGATTTATGATAAAAATTCATTCCGATGCAACGCGATTTCCGACCGAATCGATTCTGGACAGTCTAATTTTCCGTATGCCAAATCCTCCCTTAACGCAATCGATTCAACTGAATAACGGAATACGGATGCCGGTCCTCGGTCTTGGAGTCTGGAAAACCAAATCCGGAAAGGAATGCAGAGACGCGGTTAACTGGGCTTTGGAAGCGGGGTATCGTCATATCGATACCGCAAAGATTTACGGAAACGAGCAGGACGTCGGCGCCGCAATTAAGGAAAGCGGAATCCCTAGAGATCAAATCTTCGTTACGACTAAATTATGGAATTCCGACCAAAAGGAACCGCGCAGAAATTTGGAACTCTCCTTAAAGAGTTTAGGTTTGGAATCGATCGATTTATATCTGATTCATTTTCCTATCTCAGGTACAAGAAAGCAGGCTTGGAAAGAGTTGGAAAAATTTTACGATGAAGGTTTAGTAAAATCGATCGGAGTCAGTAACTACACGATCTCTCATCTGGAGGAACTCCTTCCTCAGGCGGAAATCATTCCTGCAGTGAACCAAGTGGAATTCCATCCCTTCTTGAATCAGAAAGAATTAGCCGCTAAGTGCAAGGAGAACGGAATCATTCTGGAAGCGTACAGCCCCCTAGCGCACGGGAGAAAAATCAACGACCCTAAATTGATTTCCATCGCTCAAAAAATCGGAAAGACTCCCGCCCAAGTTTTGATTCGCTGGGCGATCGATAAAGGATTCGTAGTAATTCCTAAATCGGTAAAAAAGGAACGGTTAGTGGAAAACTCTCAGGTATTTGACTTCTCCTTATCTCAAAGCGAACTTCAAGATATGGAATCTTGGAATGAAGATTTCAGAACCTGCTGGGATCCGACAGGAGCCTGAGGCAGAGGACTGAAGACGGAGGACAGATGACAGAACATTGATGAGCGGAGATTCCATGTTCTACAGGAAGATTCCTCCGTTATCAGTAGATTTTTCGTTTAACCCCGCTGCCTTCCAACCTCGAGCAGCTACTGTCCTCTGAAAGCGGCAACGATGTGCAGGGTGCGAAGCAGTCGCAGCGCTTCCAGATAACGGTTTATGTTAAGAGAAAAGAGTTGCTGAGACCGCAGCGGAAGCGAAGCCCGGAGCAGCGTGACCCGGAACGAAGTGAAGGGGGCCGCCCGTGCTGAGGACAGCGGACTGAGGACAGTACATTGATAAACGGAGTTTCCATGTTCTACAGGAAGATTCCTCCATTATCAGCAGATTTTTCGTCTAACCCCCGCTGCCTTCCAACCTTGAGCAGCTTCTGTCTTCAGTCCTCAGACCTCTGTCCTCTGTCCTCTGAAAAAAGATTGACATTTGAGAAAAGTCGCCGTCTAAATAGAGATAGTTTAATCTTAAACTAATATGGGAAGTCATTTCAAAGGAAAGCCAAGAGACGTCAAAATCCTGGATGCGTACATCAAGTTAGGCCGTTGCACCGATTCGATACGCTCTATGGAGGATAAAGTTTTGAGTCAGTTCGGCTTGACAAGCGGTCAATTCGGCTGTTTGGAAACCCTGCATCACCTCGGTCCGATGTGTCAGAAAGCAATCGGGCAAAAGATTTTTTCCTGCGAAGGTAATATCACTCAAATCGTGGATAATCTCGAAAAAAGAGGCCTCGTCCAACGAGTTAGAAGTGAGGAAGACAGAAGATATTTCATCGTCAACCTAACCGACTCCGGAAAAGAACTCATCAGCAAGGTTTTCCCTTCTTACCTTGAGCACCTTAAAGACCGAATGTCTCCTCTTTCCGATGATGATTTAAAACAACTGGGACAAATCTGTAAGACCGTGGGTCTTCGGGATCTGTAAGGACGGGAGGAGCCGATGTTTTTTGGATTATTCGGACCACTACTTTAATATTAAACTATTAATTAATAGACTATACTATAACAAATCATTTGGAGGATTTTGACATGATCGAAAGAATTCTCAAAACTGATAAGGACATAACGTCTTTTATTCTGCGAATTGTGTTGGCCGTCGTGTTTTTTCCGCACGGAGCGCAAAAAGTATTGGGTTGGTTCGGAGGCCACGGATTTTCGGGAACACTAGGCCTCTTTACTGCACAGGGAACTCCGACGTTATTCGTTCTTCTTCTACTCGCGGCGGAATTTCTCGGTCCCATCGGCCTTGCACTCGGCCTATTCACTAGAATAGCCGCAGCAGGCATTGCGGTCGCGATGACTGTCGCTCTATTGGTCCATATTCCTCACGGATTTTTTATTAACTGGGCGGGAAACCAACAGGGTGAAGGTATAGAATTCCATCTCCTTGCGATTGCAATCTCGATCGTTCTTCTAATCAAAGGATCCGGTTGGGCATCAGTAGACGGTATTATCGCGGACGAAAAATAAAATTTTAAAATAGGAAACTCCAACAAATCGATTCCAAAGGATATCGAACCGCGATCGTGGAATCCGATGCATATCTAACTACCTCAATTTCGGGGGCCATCGGCCCCCTTTTTTTTCTTATCTGTTCCGTCCCGACGATTTTTTCCTCAATTGAGCGAGATTAGTCAAAAAGGATTATTAAACAACATACTATATATTAAGAAACCTGCAAATCCCCGTGAAACTTAAAAATAAAATATCTATTTCCGTTCCTATTTTTCGGGTCCATCCTGATCGAAAAGCAAAAAGGAATATTTTTCGTTCAAAGATAGTCTATTATTGCTGGTTATGAAGCGAAGAAAGAAGTATGGCGCTTTGAACTGGATCCGACGATCCGTTTCGAATTATGTAGCTCCAGACGAATCGATTCGGGACGGTTTACCTTTTTGGCGGGAATCGGTTCTTTCTTCCATGATTTTAGCGATGACCGTATTGGGAACGATCGCGTACATTCCGAGCACGTTATTGGCTTTTGAGGAAACGCGAACTTCCGTTATTTTCATAAATACCTTCGCAATGCTCTTGCTTTATATTTTATTCTTCGGAAAAAAACTACCGTTTCCGTTACGTTCTTGCGGAGTACTATTCTTAAATTTCCTTTTGGGAGCTTCCCTTCTCATCGCACTCGGACCGGAAGGAGGAGGAATGATATGGCTATTCCCTTTTCCGGTTCTTACGGGGGTTTTGTTCGGCATCATCCCCTGCCTCCTCGCCCTATTCGGAAATTTTTTAGCGGTTCTAACCACCGCGATCGCGCTATCGCAATTTCAACTAACGTGGTCGATGCCTCAGGATAGATTCTTCGTCGTCGGGTTTAACTTCCTGATCTCGAATGCGATCGTCTGCCTTACGGTTACCGTTTTAATGCTGGGATTACAACGAAATATCGAAAGGAAAAATAATCTATTGGAGAATTTGAAGAAAAGACGTTCTCAAATCGTTCGATCCAAGAATCATCTGGAATCGGAGATAATCCAAAGAGGGAACGTCGAAAAGCGATTAGCGGAACACTTGAAGGAAAAAGAAATACTTTTGCAGGAAATCCATCACCGAGTGAAAAATAATCTTCAAATCGTTTCCGGAATGCTAAACCTTCAAAACTTATATACCCAGGATACGCAAGCTATCGAAGTCTTGGAAAAGGCCCAGGATAGAATTCGGGCCATGGCTCTGATCCATGATCATCTTTACCAACAAGGCAAATTCTCCACCGTGTTCATGAATAAATATCTGGAATCTTTAATAAACCATCTGATCGTTTCCCAAGCTCCTCCCGGAAATCGAATCCGATTCGAAACGGAATGGGAACAAATCCTGATTCCGATGGAAAAAGCGATCCCTTGCGGACTTATAGTCAACGAGCTCATTTCCAATGCGCTTAAACACGCATTTCCCGACGGACGTAAAGGTACGATCACCGTTCGGCTGGAAGAGCGTCAGGACGGATTGGCTCTTTGCGTCAAGGACGACGGGGTCGGCCTACCGAAAAACTCCTCCGCGTTTTTATTTTTGTCCGAAGGAAGAATGCCGATCGCGGACGGAGATAAGCGCGATTCGTTAGGACTGATGATCATTCAGTCTTTAGCAGGACAGCTTAAGGCGAAACTTCAACTGGAGCCTTTTGAGGGGACTTCGATCAGGCTCGAATTTTCCAGGTTTTGAGCCTATCGACGATTTCATATTTCTCTCGGACGAGCCGGTTTCCTCTTGTCCAACTCGTAAGTAATAAAATCCCGTTCCTGAATTTTCCAAGTCTAACTTGTATAAAATGAACGTAGTAAAACACGACGAACAGGCCCATACCTTCGTATTGATTCAAGACGGTTTCGAGGCGCATCTGGATTATAATGAAATCGGAAAGGAAGTCTGGAATCTGACCCACACTTTCGTACCCGGTAGTTTGCGCGGAAAAGGATTGGCATCCGTTTTAGTAAAGACCGCTTTAGACGCCGCAAGAAAGTCCGGGAAAAAAATCATTCCCTCTTGTTCCTATGTGGAAACTTATCTGAAACGAAATCCGGATTATTCCGATTTAATAAGCGAATGATCCATCATATAGCGATCGCAACGGATCGCATAGATTTATTAAAATCCTTTTACGGTAGCCTGCCGGGTATAGAATTCGAAAAAGATCATTTGTTTTCGGACGGATCTATCCGATCCAGCTGGTTTCGATCCGGAGAAGCGTTGATCATGATCGAGCGGGAAGAATTTCGAAAAGGACCCCAAGCCTTGGTCTTTCGCGCAAATTCTTCCGATAACAAGAAGTTGATCGAAAAGCAATTCGGAGACAGGATCGAATCCCGGACGGAGTACACGATTTACCTACGAGACCCCGACGGCAACCGAATCGGATTCAGTTCCTACCCGAATCCTTGGAATGCGTGACGGTCTGTGATCGGTTACCTATTTTTTAAGAAACCATTCCTTTAGCCGCAAGATACGAAGTCGTCCAAGCATTCTGAAAATTGAATCCTCCGGTGATTCCGTCGATATCCAGGACCTCCCCGGCAAAATGAAGTCCTGGAACCAGACGACTTTCCATCGTTTTGAAGTTCACCTCTTTGCGCCGAATTCCCCCGCAAGTCACGAATTCTTCCTTGAAGGCCCCCTTGCCTTCGATTTGCAACACGCTTCTTTTCAGAGTTTCCTCCACCTCGTGCATTTCCTTGGACGAAATTTCGGACCAGCGCTTGTCTCCGACTTTCTCCCAAATTCTTTCCCAAAACCTCGAAGCAAAATGGAATTCAGGATGAGCGGAAGGTTTACGCGAAGGATTTTTTTGTTTCAATGTTTTCAATATTTCCCGAATCTCTTCCCTAGATCGATCCGGTATCCAATCCACGAGTAAAGCGGTTCTATATTCGCAGTCGGCGAGTTCCCGCGCCGCCCAGGCGGAAAGTTTTAGGACGGAGGGTCCGCTTAATCCCCAATGAGTGATCAATATCGGCCCTCTTTGTTTCAATTTAAAATCGGGCAGAGTGACCTCCACTTCGGGAAGAGACAATCCTTGCAATCCTTCTATTAGAAAATCAGAAATTTCGAATGTGAATAGGGACGGGGCCGGTGTTTCGATAGTATGGCCCATATTTTTGGCCCAATCCCAAGCTTTTCGCGAAGAGCCCGATGCCAGCAGGACTTTATCAAACTCCTCTTCTCCGCCTTCCCATTTTACGAGAAACCTATTTTTCGATTCGTTCTCGCGAGGATATATTCCCAAAACCGGAACTTTAGTTCGAATCGTAACTCCGTTCCGTTTCGCTTCCTGCAATAAGCAATCCACGATCGTTCCAGAATCGTCCGTGATCGGAAACATTCTGCCGTCGGCCTCCGTCTTCAGACGAACGCCTCGATGTTCGAACCAATCGATCGTATCCTTCGGTTGAAAACTTTCGAACGCGTGTCGCAATTCCTTTCCGCCTCGAGGATAACGTTTTGCTAATTCTTCCGGATCGAAGCAGGCGTGCGTAACGTTGCATCTTCCTCCTCCGGAAATTCTTACTTTTGATAAGACATTCGGCGATTTTTCGAGCAAGGTTACTTCGCAATGACCGTCCGAAAGCAGACGGCTTTGAATCGCGCCGAAAAAGCCCGCCGCTCCACCGCCGATGACCGCAATTTTCTTAGCCTCTATCAAGGTCGGCAAATTCTTCTCCGATCTTTATTTTTAGTACGAAATCGAATTCTCAAGACGAGACCTAGTCTTGGGCGGGAATTTCGCCCATTTTTCCGGCGGAATAATCTTCAAAAGCCTCTTGGATTTCGGTCGACGTATTCATCACAAACGGACCGTAACGAGCGACGGGCTCTTGGATAGGAACTCCACCAAGGATGAGAACCTCCCATTCGAAATCCTGAGGAGCTCGTAATGCAATCGCTCCCATCTCGTTTCCGTAATATATCGTTTCCCCTTCCTCGACTTCCGTTTCGGCTTCCGAATCGATCACCGTTCCCGAGCCGACGAAAGGATATGCCAAAGCGGTAAAACCGTTCGGAATTTGTATTTCCGCCCACGATCCGGGAGAAAGCTTTAAATGAAAAAATACGATAGGTGTTTGGGTTTGTATGACTGCGGAGGTCCCCCATAAATCTCCCGCGATAACTTTGGCCCACACTCCGTCCTTTTCCACGATCGGTAGTTCTTCTGAATTTACTTCCTGGTATCGAGGAGATATTAATTTTCTTTCTTTCGGAAGATTCACCCAGATTTGAAACCCGTGCATTCTACCGCCTTTTTTCCGGAATTCCTCCGAAGGAAGTTCGGAATGGATTAATCCTGCACCGGCCGTCATCCATTGGATTCCTCCCGCATTGAGTCTTCCCGCATGACCCCATGAATCCTTATGTTCCATTTCCCCGGAAAGAAGATAGGTTACCGTTTCAAATCCTCTATGCGGATGGTCCGGAGCCCCGATCGCCTCGCCCGGTCCGTATACGATCGGTCCCATTTCGTCCAAAAGTAAAAATGGATCCCAGTAGGAAAAACCGGAAACCGGGAACGGCCTTCGCACCGGAAACCCTCCTCCCTCCAGCGTTTTTTCCGCCATTCTCGTCCCAATAATTCGTCTAAAACCCATAATTTCCTCGATGTTATTTATTGGACTTTGGATCGATAAGTAGAGGGAAGTCTTTTCTCATTCGAGTACAACGAATTTTCATGCTTACGACCACGATCGCGTTCACAGTCCCGTCCCCTCTCGCTAAAGCCTTTAACTATGTATCCGACCTGGAGAATTTACCGGAGTGGGACAGTTATATTCTAGAGTGCAAAAGAGTCCCGGGAACGAATCGGTATGAACTCAAAGTGGGAATCGGTTTTTGGAAACTCGCGTCCTACTATAATTTGGAAGAAGAAAAATATCCGACGAGAATTGTGATAACTAAGGAAAATCGTTTTTTACAGCTTCGAGATACGTATTCGTTTTATCCCGATCCTAAAGGAACCGATACGGACACTAAAATCGTTTTTACGAATCGATTTAGACTGAAGAGACTCGGTTGCCTCTTGAACGTTTGGCTGCATCGAAAGATTCGAAATCAAATATGTAAGGATATGAGAAGTCTTCAAGAGACTTTATCGCAAGGAAAGATGATACGATCTAGGAGCTTTCAAGTCATCAAGAGTTAGGGAATAAATTCCGATTTACCGAAAAAAAGTTTAAATCTTAAACGCCTATCCAAAGCGCAAAACCCTTGTTTTTTTGGATAGCCATCTCAGGATTAGGAGACGATATCGCGTCTGCCGATCGTCAGCAATTATTATGGAAACACCTCGTCCTTATTCAGTAGCGCCCGAGCCGAAGAACGAATCGGCCAGGCTTCGTGAGCTGGATAGATATAAGGTCTTGGACACTCCGCCGGAAAAAAAATACGATGAAATCACTAAGGCGGCTTCGCTTATTTGCAGCGCTCCGATCGCTCTTATTTCCTTGATCGATGCGAATCGACAATGGTTTAAGTCGAAGACCGGATTGGATGTGTCCGAAACCCCCCGGGATATTTCGTTCTGTCAATTCGCGATTCAAGGCCAGGAAATTCTGATCGTAAAGGACACTAGCAGTGATGAAAGATTTCAAAAGAATCCCCAAGTCTCAGGAGCTCCTTTCATAAAATTTTACGCGGGTGCGCCTCTTTTGACTCCGTCCGGGATCGCAGTGGGAACGCTTTGCGTACTCGATACGGTTCCGCGAGGCCTGGATTCGAAACAACTAGAGGCTTTGAGAGCCCTGGCGGATTCGGTCGTCGCTTATATGGAACTGGAGGCGAATAATAGGGAACTCATTCATGCTCAGGCGATAACTCTGGATCTACAAAAAGCCAGGGAACAATTTTTCGTGAATATGAACCACGAATTCAGAACTCCGGTGCACGGCATTCTGGGCATGGTCGATTTACTCCATCAGACCGAAACGAATCAGATACAATCGGAATATTTGGATTCGGTGAAGGAGAGCGGAGAGCATTTAATTAGATTAATAAACGACGTTATCGATTTTAGTAAGGCGGAATCGGGAGCTCTCGTGCTCAGCTCAATCGAATTTGACTTAATCGAATTATTAAATGAAATAGGAATTGCCGCAACAAAAGAAGCGAAGAAAAAGAAACTCATTTTCTCGTTAAATCTTCCTAAAGACTTCGAACGATTAGAGGTACGATCGGATGCGGGTCGCATACGACAAGTGATTTCCAATATGATATCTAACGCACTCAAATTCACCGAACATGGAAAAATTGATTTCTCGTTGGAAAATCTTTCGATCTCCGAAACGAATGTTCAAGGTACATTACGATTTCAAGATACAGGAATAGGAATCTCCCAGGAAAGGATCCCGGATTTATTCGAAGCGTTCTCGCAATTGGATTCGTCCACTTCGAGAAAATACGGAGGAACGGGTTTAGGGTTGGCGTTGAGTAAAAAAATCTGCGACGCATTGGGATGGACGATAAGCGTCGAAAGTCGCGTGGGGGAAGGTAGCAAATTTCTATTGGAAATCGTATTACCCAAAGCTAGTGTCGCAGACGTTTCCGTTACGACGCGACCGAAATCGAATTTACCCGGCACGTTGGATTTTTCCGGCTATTCGACTCTCACTATCTTAGTCGCCGAAGACAATCCGGTGAACCAGAAGCTGATCCGGAAAATGTTGGAAAAGATGGGATTATCCTGCGAGGTCGTCTCGAACGGACTCGAAGCCCTAGCTTTCTGGGAAAAAAAGGAAATAGATCTCCTCCTACTCGATATTCAAATGCCTGAACTTAGCGGTTTAGATACGGCAAGGATCTTGAAGCTGAAACCCACTTCCCGTAAAATTCCTTGGATCGTTGCAGTAACGGCTCACGATAGTCCGGAAGACAGAGAGCAATGTGCAAAGGCAGGGATAGACGATTACTTGGGAAAGCCGTTTCGTATGGAAGATTTAGCCGAAAAAATTCAACAATACTTGCGAACTGCGTATTTAACTTTCCCAAGTTGATGGCTCCGCCTTAAATCCTCCTATTTACTTCGTCTTTGAAATAGAAAATTCGAAAGCATTCTTCTTCCACCTTCGGTGGCGAAAGATTCCGGATGGAATTGAATCCCCTCTAAAGGCCTATGTTTATGGCGGATTCCCATCAACTCCTTTCCGCAAAACGCGGTGAGCATCCATTCGTCCGATAAGCCGCTCGGATCGACGACCAAGGAATGATAGCGCATAACGTTCAGAGTCTCGGGCAAATCGGCAAACACTCCTTTCCCATCGTGCGTAATTTCGGACACTTTGCCGTGCATCGGAACGGAAGCCGGAACGACCGAACCTCCCGAAACGAATGCCATTCCTTGCATTCCTAAACAAACGCCAAGAATAGGAATCCGTTCGTCGAGTTTCAGCAGGATCTCCGCCGAGACCCCGAAATATTTCGGATCTTTCGGGGTTCCCGGGCCGGGGGATAGTACGATACGATCGTATTTCATCGTCTCGATTTTTGAAAATTCGATCTCGTCATGACGAAATACATCCAGACTAAATCGGGAACCGAGCTCATCTTCCAAAAGCTCCCCCAAATATTGGAACAAATTGTATGTAAAAGAATCGTAATGATCCACCAATAGAACTCTCATTTTGATACCTCTTCGACGGCTCTCATTACCGCACCCATCTTATTTAGAATTTCCTGATACTCCGACTCGGCAGCCGAATCGTAGACCACGCCTCCCGATGCTCGAATCAATCCCTCTTCCCCATTCCTAAAGAAACTCCGAATCGGAATGCAAAAGGAACAGTTTCCGTCGAAACCGAAGCGACCGACCGCCCCGCCGTACGGTCCCCTAGGATCGTTTTCGATTCTCTCTATAATCCGCATCGATTCCATTTTCGGGGCTCCGCTTAAAGTTCCGGTAGGGAAGGAAGAAGCCAATCCGGAGAACATATCCTTTCCGGATCTAAGAATCCCCGAAATCTCGGTGGAAAGATGTTGAACGTGACTGAATTTTTTTAAGGCGAACGAATCCCTAATTTTCACGGTGCCGAATTTCGCGACTCTTCCTAGATCGTTTCGATGTAAATCCACCAGCATATTATGCTCCGCGATTTCTTTAGGATCGGAAAGAAGTTGAAATGCAAGATTTCGATCCTCTTTCTCGTTTTCCCCTCTCCGAATCGTACCCGCTAAAGGAAACGATTCCAAGACTCCATCCTTCAATCTGAATAGTAATTCGGGACTTGCACCTAAAAGTGTTTTGTCATGAAACGCCATGTAGAACATAAACGGCGAGGGGTTAATAGCGCGTAAAGCCTCGTACAATTTCATATTCTCCCCTCGAATTTCGTACGATCGTTTAAACCCTATCTGACATTGGAACGTATTTCCTAGGCGAATTTCCTCCTTTGCCTCTTCCACCATCTTACGATGATCCTCCTTAGTCCTAGATTGCCCCAAATATTTTAAAGAAATAGAATTTGATTTAACGTTTCTTTTTCTATAGATATCTTCGAAGAGTTTGTAGCGATCGCTGCCGTAATGAAAGTATCTCGACTTCCCCGTCCTACGATCGATCAAAATCCCGTCTTCCATCCAAGCGAATTGAAACTTGGGAAATTGAGAGTGTTCTTTTAATCCCAGCCCCGGTTCCATATCGTTTACCGCTTCGTAGGAGAGAAATCCATAAAGACCTCCTCCTCCTGATTCCGTGTTTTCCAGAAAAGATCTGTGAAATACCCCCGCGCTAAAATCCGTTAAACCGGGACTTCTTCGAGGAGAGAAGATTTCCGATAACAAATCATAGGGATTTCCCTGGTCCAAAAGAACTCCGTCCATATCCAAGCGGTTTCCTTTTGCCGTAAATGTTCGTTTGGGAAATCCGGAAATGAACGTGTACCTGGAATTGTCCGATTCCGGTCCCAGACTCTCGAGAAGAATTGCGACCGGAGATTCGGAAAGCAATGAGCGGAAAAAATAGTTCGTTTCCTCTTCTTTTAACGGAAACGGTTTCAGGATCGGTCGTGGAGATAAGGATTCCACCTGGTTTCTTAAATCGCGTATTTCTAAGCGCATATATTCCTCCTGGAATTTTTGTAATCGGCCCGAAAACGGACCGTTGAAGGTAAACAACTGATTTGTTAAGTGAAAATTATGCCCCAAAGCGGGGCCAGGAGAGTAGACTATACAGCACTAGATCCGATTCGCTTTTAGATATCAATATTAGAAAATATTTAAATAGTTTCATTCTAATAACATCTCCAGGTTACCTTTACCTGCGGGAACCATCGGCAAAACGTGCAAAGTCGGATCCACGGGAATAACGACAAAACCGGGACCCGGTTTAACGAGAAATTTCCGTAATTCGTCGAGCGGGTTCTCTGCCCCGGCTAAGTTCAAACTCGGGATATCGAACGCCTTTGCGACGGAAGCCAATTTGGATTCTCTCTCGTAGGAACTTCCGTAAAACCTGCTTTCAAAGAAGAGTTCCTGTTGCTGACGAACCAATCCCAGATGTCGATTATCGAATATTAAAATTTTTACATTCGATTGCAGATCGGCGAGCGTATCCAATTCCTGAATATTCATCAAAATGGAACCGTCTCCCGAAATACAGAGAACGGTTTTTTTCGGCATCGCCAACGAAATACCGATAGCGACCGGCAATCCGAAGCCCATCGTTCCGAGCCCGCCGGAAGTAATCCAAGTCCGACGATTTTGGAACGGATAATACTGAGCCACCCACATTTGATGTTGGCCTACGTCGCTCGTTAGTATCGTATCCGGCCCGAGAGAATCTTTGCAAATCCTCAGAATCGTATCAGGCGAAAATCCGTTTCCGGTTCGGAGGCTCGGAAACGGAAACAACGTCTTCCAGCTCGAGATAAGCGAATTCCACTCTTCCCTTCTTCTCGAAGGAATTCCGACTGTATTCTTCAAAAAATCGTATAGATCCGTCCGAAAGGAGAGATCCGGTAGTCTCAGTTTCCCGATCTCTCTAGGATCGATATCGACATGAACGACTTTTGCGTTCGGACAAAATGTTTCCAATTTCCCGGTGGCTCTATCGTCGAATCTGACTCCGAATGCCAAAAGCAAATCAGATTCTTCTAATGCAAGATTCGTAGCCGGGGCCCCGTGCATTCCTAACATCCCTAAGGACAAACGATGATTTTGAGGAAAGCAATCCAAACCCATCAATGTCGAAGCTACTGGAATATCCTGGGATTCCGCAAAATCCCGGAGGAGATATTCCGCCCCTGCGAGTTTTATGCCGCCTCCGATATACAAAACCGGTCGTTTACTATCCCGCAAAAGTTCGCAAAACCCGGAGAACTTCTCCTCAAAAAAGGAATCGACGAACATAATATTTCCGGAAGTCTCTAAAAGGTCCCATTCTTCCAGCGTCTTCGCCCAATCGCCCACGTACGGAGATAGTTGAACGTCTTTCGGAATATCTATCCACACGGGTCCAGGACGGCCCTCTTCGGCAATCCGAAACGCTTCGCTTAACGCAGAGATTAATTCCGGAATCGACCGAACGATATAATTCCTTTTTGTAATAGGCTTCGATAGGCCGTACGTATCTATTTCCTGAAACGCGTCCGTACCGATCAAGGACGTGGGCACCTGTCCAGTAATCGCCACTAAAGGCACCGAATCGCATTTAGCGTCGGCGATTGCCGTTATGAGATTCGTAGCCCCCGGCCCGGAAGAAGCCAAGCAAACCGCTGCCCTTCCGCCGGCTCTTGCAATGCCTTGCGCGATAAACCCCGCACCTTGCTCATGACGAGCTAGAATATGACGAATCCCGCTTCCGTGCAAAGAATCGTACAACGGTAGGTTTGCTCCTCCAGGAATTCCCACAACCGTATCGATTCCTTTATATAAAAGAAAACGAACGACAATCTCGGCCCCATTTTTAGGAGCATTCATATTTTGTGATAGATTCGGTTCTAATACGGTCTTGGTTTTCATTTTTCCTCTATGTAGAATCTATAAAAAAAGCCCCCCTCGGCTTTAGCCGAGGGGGGCTTTTTCGAAGATTGCTGTCTGCGAATGATCCCTACGGCGTAAAGCCAGGCCCAGGTAGCGTTACCACTACCGACATCCATACGACCACCCAAAGGGTTGTAATACTAGACTGCTGTTTTAAGGAATTCATTCTAAACTTACGAACGGCCAAACGACCTTCACCCATTCCAATAATTATATTTTAAAATTGCAAGATTTTTTTATCCTTTCTTCAACTTACAAAAAATTTCCGATTTTTGTATCCTTCTCGAGAAATCCGTGCACAATCTTCGTGAGAGGATTAGTATGATCGGTGCGGCAAAAAGCGTTCAGTATTTCGGAATATATCTTGTCTTTGAGGGAATTCTTTTATTAGCGATTCCTGATTTCTTTTTAAATCTATTTCTTCTTCATGCAGCGGACGTATGGGTCCGTATCACCGGCCTTTGTCTCATGATACTCGGCTATTTTTACTTCAATATGGGAATTCAAAACGTCAGGCCGTTTTTGGTTCTTTCCACCCATACCAGAACATTCCAATTCATAATTTTAGGAATCTTTGTCCTAGTAAAGTGGGTGGGTCCTACCATTCTCATTGCCGGCGGAGTGGAATTTCTTGCCGGGATTTGGACCTTCTTCGAATTGCGTCACGAGGCGGACGGGATTCGAAAATAGACTCGCACAATTTCCGAACTCGATATTCTATGATACGTCTAATTTGCTAAGGAAAAACTCATGGGAAGCGTTACATTAAAAGGAAGCCCGGTTCAATTGGAAGGAAACTTGGTAAAAGTCGGAGACAAAGCCCCCGACTTTGCCGGAACGGCAAAGGATCTAAGTTCGAAAAGTTTAAAAGACTTCGCGGACAAGGTAAAAATTCTAGTCGGTGTTCCCAGTCTTGATACGTCTGTTTGCGCATTGGAAACGAAGAAATTTCACGAACGAGCGGCTACTCTGGACGGAATCGTTACGATCGTGATTTCCGGAGATCTACCGTTTGCGATGAACCGATTTTGCACGACCGAGGGAATCGATTCGCCGAACTTAGTTACTCTCTCTCAATTCAAGGATTTTTCATTCTCGAAAGCGTTCGGGACCCATATCGCGGATGGCGGGCTAAAAGGTTTATCCGCAAGAGCCGTGTTCGTTCTGGACAAGAACAATACCGTAAAATATGCGGAATTGGTTCCGGAAATCGCGAGCGAGCCCAATTACGAGGCTGCAGTAGCGGAAGCGAAGAAGCTTATCTAGAAAATCCTATTTTTCAGGAAGGATCCCGAAATAAAAACCCTTTCCCGGTATACCGAGAAAGGGCAAGAAAGATCGGTTTTATTAAACGAAAAACTTCTTCGTAAATTGGATCATCTTATCCACGAAACCGGTATAAGGGGGATACAGCATATCGATGGAAGCGATAGCCGCCTGCTTAAACACCGACTTCTCATGGGAGAAGGTTTTAAAACCCCACCAACCGTGGTAACTTCCGTGTCCGGAATGATTTATCCCGCCGAAAGGCAAATGAGGATTGACCAAGTGCACGATTACTTCGTTGACCGAAGCTCCACCGGAAGAGGTCTCTCTTAATACTTTCGAAATGGATCGATTACTTTTTCCGAATACGTACAAAGCAAGCGGTTTCGGTCTCGAAACGACTTTCTCGATCGCCTCGTCCAAAGTCTTATAGGTAAGAATCGGCATAACCGGTCCGAAAATTTCGTCTTCCATGATATGAGAATTTTCCGGAACGTTCGTTAACAGCGTCGGAGCGATATAATTCTGAGTTGAATCGGTATCGCCTCCCATCGCTAGTTTCGCTCCTTTTTCGACCGCTTCATGGATGTACCCCGAAACCCTCTGAAAATTCCGTTGGTTGACTAAGCGGCAAAAATCCGGATTTTGCTTGATGGATTCGTCCGACTTACCGTAGAAACTAGTAACCGCCTCTTTTGCGTATTTTACGAACTCGTCCGTTTTGCCTTCCGGAAGCAGGAGATAATCCGGAGCCACGCAAGTTTGACCCGCGTTCATGATTTTCCCCCACATGAGTTTTTTAGCCGCTTTCTTTAGATCCGCATCCGGAACGATAATGGCAGGGGACTTTCCTCCCAACTCCAGGGTCACTGTAGAAAGATTTTTAGCCGCGGCTGCCATCACGATTTTCCCCACATGCGTGCTGCCTGTGAAGAAAATATGATCGAAAGGGAGTTCCAGCAACGCAGTCGAAACGGTATGATCTCCCTCAAAGACCGCAACCTCTTCCTCGGGGAAGGTCTCCTTTACGAGTTTTACGAGAAGCTTGGAAATTTCAGGCGTAAATTCGGAGGGTTTGATGATTGCGGTATTTCCGGCGGCAATTGCCGCAACCAGAGGAGCTATCGCCAAATAAAAAGGATAGTTCCAAGGAGCGATAATCAAACTGACTCCTTTCGGTTCGTAGACGACTTTGCTGGAGGCTCCGAATAAAGACATGGGAGTTTTTACGCGGACGGGTCTCATCCAACCCTTCACATGACGAATCGCATCGTTCAATTCTCCGATAGAAGGCATAATTTCAGTGAGATCGGTTTCGTGATGAGCCTTCCGAAAATCCTTTTGGAGAGCTTGTTTAATCTCCGGGGTCAGTCTTTCGACCGCAGCCTTGAGTTTTTTTAAACGCTGGATCCTGTCCCTCGCCGTCGTAAGCTTTAAGACCGTATGAAAGTGTCGTTTTTGTAGCTTAAAAATTCTTTCCATCTCCTTGGGATTGGGAGGAGGAAAGGCGACCATGCCGGCTGGGGGGACGGAAGCAGTCGTTGTCGGATTTGGGGTTGCTGTAGTGGGCATGAAAAGCGCTCCTTATTCAGGTGGTTCTAACATTTTTGGTCGGGTTCGGTCGGGAACCAAGGTAATATAAAACCAAATTTAAGAAGAAGAAGCAACCTTTTTATTGAATGATCATTCCGTAACAATTGCGGAATTTTTCGTCTAAAAGGAATTTTTTTCCGTCACTCACGAATCCTTCTGCAGCCAAACGAACCGGAAAAAACATCCTTAGAAACTACTGCGAAAGGTCTATTTTTTAGTTCCAAAGTGACTAACTTACTTTTTTGCGCGGAGCACAAATAAATTGTCTCTTATCCCGTGGAATCTAAGCTTTTCCCCCGTATAATTCGCATAGCAATGTATTATTTTTAACATAAATCAAATTTGCAAAATCTTGACAAAGAACGGCGACGTTTCCCAGAGTTAATACTATATGAGCCAAGGAAAAACCCTTGAACTATTTCACCATAAAGATTACGGAGTCTTCAGCAATCTGAAAGACTTGAACCAACCGATTCAGGAAAATCTACCATTCCATTTCAAATTCCATAATTTAACCGAAAATGTGGACAATGTTCTGGCAAGAACCCTAGATAGATATCTATTGCACTTGGATATTATTTTCGTACGGGATTCGGTTCTGGCAGCTTTAAAAGAAACGATCACGAATACGATCAAAGCGAACGTTAAACGAATTTATTTCAGGGAATTACAGGCGGACATACAGAATCCGGCGGTATATAGAAGTAAAATTCTGGGTTTTAAAAAATCCTATCTCGATAATAAGGAAAAATACGAGGACCTACTATTCAAAAATAATTATGTGGTTTTAGTATCGTTTATACACAGCAAAGACGCGATACGCATTCGCGTAATGAATAACGTTAAATTAAGTCCGGAAGAAGTCGACAGAATCAATCAGAGGGTCGAAAAGGCCAAGTCCTATAACGACTTGGCCGAAGCCTTCCTGGAGAAAGGCGATGAGACCGAAGGCGCGGGACTCGGCTTAATCATGACCTTAATGATGTTGAAAAACGACGGCCTTGGCGCCAGCTCCTACCGAGTGGAAAGCCAAGGAAATAACACCTCGGTCATCATCGACATTCCGATTCGAATCCAGCGGGAAAATATCCAGCTTCAAAAAGCGGATGAGATCATCAGGAAGGTCGACCAACTTCCCACCTTCCCGAAAGCGATTCAGGACATACAGACTACGATCGATAAACCGAATTCAAGCATCGGTCAAATCGCGGAGATGATCAAACGTGACGTCGCTTTATCCGCGAATATCCTTAAATTAGCCAACTCCGCCGCTTTTCGTCGCGGTGGAAAAGTGGAATCCTTGGATCGAGCAATCCAGTTGATCGGGCTCAAGGAACTTCAAGTCCTTCTTTATTCCCTGGGAACCAAACAGATTTTGGAGGACAAATTTCCGGCCTTCCTTGCGATTTGGGAAAAATCGAACCAATGCGCGTATTATTGCAAACTGATCGCTCTCAGAATGGCCATGCAAAAGGAAACCGTAAGTAATTTAATGTCGGTCGCGCTACTACACGATATAGGAGAAATTATCCTGCTTTCTCTGGAATCGGGCAAGATGAGTAAAATCCAAAACTATTCGGCCTCGAAAGAAATCGCATCCGCCATAACTTTGGAAGAAGCGGCCTTCGGAATTACACATACTAAGATCGGTGCCTTGATTGCGGAAAAATGGAATTTTCCGGAGCTTTATTCCCGAGGAATGGAATACCACCATCGTCCTCTTTTGGCCGAAGAGCATTACAAAGAAATTATTTTCCCCATCTATTTGGCGGACTCGATGATAAAAATTAATAATGAAGAGGCGAAGTATTCCGAGATTCCGGAGGAAGTCCTGAAATATTGTAAATTTTTTACTTCGGGCGATTTCCATTCCTTTAGGACCAAAGCTTTGGAAAGTTTCGAGGCTACATTATAAGTAACTAATTTATATTCCTAGAATTCATTCTAGTACATAAGATATTTCCATTGGAATGCCAATATGTCGGCATTTATTACGGGATTTCTAACGTACGGTTAAAAACCGTCTTTACCGAAGGATGTAGTAAATTAAGCCTTTGGGCATATTGCCATAAAGAAACTGCGAAACGATAATGCAGCTGTCTATGGGACGTTTCTTATATGGCCAATACTACAAAAAATATATCAAAAATCTGGTTCGCATTCGGGCTTTGTTTTTTCATCTCCTGCTCCTCGCAGCAAAACCCTGATTATGCCTGGCTCCTAAGCCTTGCGCAAGGAGCGACTCCGGCAGCCGCCCCGACAGGAAGTACCGATTTTAGCGTTCAAGTTCAGGATGCCTCAACCCCCGTAGATTTTGCATTTGATACGACTCGAACGCTGACTGTAAACGTACAGGTAGTCGATCCTGTGGCTCCGGTAAACGGAAGCCTTGTACAATTGACGGTAGCTTCCGCCACGCCGGGTACTCCGAGTAGTAAATCGATTTTTACCGCTTACACGAATGCAAACGGTCAAGTGACCGGAAGTTTTACCGTGGATAGCGATACGAACACCGTCCATCTCCAAGTACAGGCATACGGAAAATTCTACGACATCGATATCAATATCACTAACGTGACGGTGATCAGCCGCAGAATTTCCATCTCATTCACCGCAAAAGAAACTCTTCTGTTGGATTCGGACGGGGACACGGTTCCGGATATAAACGACGCCTATCCCTTCGATCCGACTCGAGCCTTTATCGTTCGGATCCCTGTATCCGATTATTACACGATTGCGTTCGAAGATTTGTTTCCGAACCAGGGGGACGCGGATTTTAACGACTATGTGGTTCGCACCTATTTCGAAGAGGATCTGAATGCGACCGGTGGAGTAGCTCGAGTTCGAGGTTATTTCACTCACGTAGCCAAAGGGGCCGCTTATAATCATACGCTTCATTTTAGTTTGCCGAACGCGGCTGCCGTAGGTTCCTATACTCTCAATCGCCTCGGATATGATGGAACGACGGTCGAGCAAGCATTGAGCGGAACAGGACCTGCTATCTCCGGGTTGGAAATACTCGGTAACAGTTCCACGACCATCCAATCCTGGAATTCCAGAAAGACTGATACCTTTCATGTAGGGAAATCGGCCCATTTGGAAGTCATCCTTTCCTCACCGATATCCACAACCAACTTAGGACCTCCTCCGTTCGATACGTATCTGCATGTAATCAATACCAACAAGGACATTCATGCAGCCGGTAAATTTTTCGATGCGAAGGGCGCCGACTTATACAGAGATTCGACGGGATTCCCTTGGTATTTATTGATTCCGGGTAACTTTCTATGGCCTTATGAAGGAGAGAATATACGAATCCCGTATTCCCAGTTCAAACCTTGGTACGAATCCTTGGGAACCACGGACGTAGATTGGTATCGGAATCCGGACAACACGAAAGTTTTCCAATCCACGCCATAAACCGACTCCTGAAAGAGTATTAAGCATCCTTCGACCCTTCCCCCTTTCGGCCGGGGGAAGGGAATTTTTTTCCTTTCCCGGTTAACGGAGTAGCTTTAACGTGATCTATGTGGCGACGGGAATCCTAAAACCGAAGGACCTAAAGCGTCTTTCCATTGATCCGGCAACGGAGAAAGCTTTAGTATACTTTCTTTCCCTCGTCGAGGAAATCTCTCCCATCGTCGCCTTGGATAAGTCCAACACAATTCGTTTTGCGAACGCTTCTTTTCAAAAAGAATTCCATGTCCGATCCAGCATGATCGGCGCCGGTCTTTTTTCCATTCTGAAATTAGATTCGAAAGAAGAAGCCAACCTTAGGGAAAATCTGAATAAGTCCCGTCATATAAAATTACAGAACCAAGAGTTTAAAAAAGGAAATAAATTTTACGGTTATACAGCATTCCCTTTCGGAAACAGCACCGGGATGATCTTGAAGGACATTAGCCAAAATAAAAAACTGCAAAAGAAAATCGCAAACTTGCATACCAAGGTTTTGGCGTCTCAAGAGGAAGAAAGATCCCGTCTCGCGCGGGAACTCCATGACGGAGTCGGTCAGCTTATCTTAGCGGCCAAATTGCATTTTCAAGCGTTCCAAAAATCCGCGGTAGACCATGCGGATTCCTTTAAGTCCGGTCTCGGCCTAATAGATCGGGCCAGTCAGGAGCTAAGGGAAATTTACACAAACTTACAGCCTTCCTCTTTAAAGGAGCTGGGTTTGGAGTCCGCCCTTAACGCGCTTGCTACGGGAATCTTTCCGCTTCAAAAAATAAAGGTAAAGACTGAATTCAAGGTTCCGGAAAAGATTCCCCAAGTCGTGCAAAACCAAGTCTTCAGAATTCTGCAGGAAATCTGTTCGAATATTCTGAAGCATGCGCAGGCAAATAGGGTGGAGATTCGAATCACATCCGAAAAAGGCACCTTAATCGTTTTCGCAAAAGATAACGGAAAAGGATTTCGGGAAAAGGAAGCTAGAATTAAACCTACCGGATTTGGCTTGGAAAATATCCGGCGCAGAGTCGAGGACATGAACGGAACTCTATTCTTAGAATCGGAGCTCGGAATAGGTACGACCTATGTGCTACGAATTCCGTTGAAACAACGTTCGAAGGAGAAGATATGAACGCCCAACCATCAACTTGTAAACTCTATCTCGTAGACGACCACGCTATCCTTAGGGAAGGACTCAGGTTGATTATTTCCGGACAGGCCGATCTACAAATCATCGGCGAGAACGGAAACGCCGAACAAGCCTTAGACGAGATCGGAAAACTGGAACCGGATATCGTCATAACCGACATCTCCATGCCCGGCGTCAGCGGAATCGATTTAGTGAAAGGAATCAAACGTTATTATCCTAAGATTCAAGTCATCATCCTCTCCAGACACGATAATGAAGAGTATATTCAAAAATTGGTCGATCTAGGAATTAACGGATACGTATTGAAGGATGACGCCGGAGAAGATCTGTTACGGGCCATCGATGCCGTGCGCCGTAAAGAAACGTATCTTAGTCCTCGCATCGCGACCAGGGTCATTTCGGGACTCAATAAGAAAAAGACGGGAGAGCAGTCCGAAGAAGGACCTTCCGTATTTTCGGTTCTATCCGATCGGGAACGCCAAATTCTAAAATTGATATCGGAAGGGAATTCCAACGAAAAAATCGGGAAGCTGCTGCATATTTCTCCCGCGACCGTCAAAGTTCATAGGGCGAATATTATGAAGAAATTAGATTTGCATAAAGTGGCCGATTTAGTCGTTTATGCGATTCGAGCCGGAATCGTGGAAAGCTAAAGGCGAACGCAAAGTAAATGATTCAAAGTATCGCAGGTATCGGCTAACAAATTATTAAACGAAGTGATATCGGTGGCTCCCGACACTCCGTACTCGCCCGTATTTCCGACGGTATTATCGGTCCAATTTAGGCAAGTTGTGCCCGTCGTCCAGGTACTAGATATTCCCGTCCAAATATGAATGGCAGAACCCGGAAGCGCTTGATTCAAGGGCAAACTGGGGAGTGCACCGGAGGTCGTGGAAAATACAAGAGTCGGATTAGGATAATTCTTATAATAGGTGGTCGACGCATGCAAGGGCCAACCCGTTCCGCCGGCCGTCCTTCCGGTGCCGACTATAAGCGCACGGTATTCGGTGCTCGTTCCCGGTAAGCTTGCACCGTCGGTTGCCTTTGCGGCCGAGCATATCGTATCGGCCCCGCTCACTCCGCCTAAATTTCCGTTACTCGTGCCCGAGGTCACGAAAATATATTTAAACGAAGTAGGAGAATTGGCTCCTAGCCCGGATTGCAATACGCTTAACAATAAATACTCGTCCCCTTTCGGAAAAGGTTTGGAACAAAATACTAATTGGGAACCTATGCTAAGCGAAGAAATAAAGAACAAAAGTTTTATAATGCACTCGTTCCGACGCATAGCGTCCTCCTTAGAACTTCCAAGCATAACTCATTTCCCAGCGACTTGCAAATCCTTCTCTAAGGGAAGAATTTACGACAGAAGACGTATCGGGACGAATTTTAAGATCTAGAGTTTGATTCGCCGGTAAACGATTTTCCCACCAAAGCGAGAAGACGATTCCGAGGACTGCGATACCGCCCAATGCGGCTTGGTTACGTTGATGTAATTCGTATTCCGATTTATCTTTCGAACGGGCATCCCATAGATACAGAGTCGAAAGAGGAGAAAGCTGCGTTCCCAAAAGGCCGATCACCTTAGGATCGTTCTTAGGATCGCTAGCCAATCGATTTCCGGCGTCTCGCTCCGCATTCCCTAAGAATGCGATTGCAGCCAATCCGCTCCACACTCCGATCGCCTTTAATTTTTCTCCATTCCTGTAAAAGCCCCATCCAGGCACGAATACTCTAGAACTCTTGGGTTTCGAAAGACCCTCCTTTTCCGCTAAGGCCACTTCCTTAGGCCTATCTTGTTCCACTTTAAAGCTAGTCCAGGGCGTAAATGAGGACGGTTTTCCGAAACGATTCAAAGCTGCGATCCGATATTCGTAGGTTCCCGATTCCAATTTGAATTCGATTTCATTTTCTTGAACTTTCTTTTCCAAGATTAAACTTTGCGGAGGCGCAGCGTTCCGTACTTCCACAAGATATCCTCTACTGCCCTTCACTTCCTTCCACTCGATGTAGTAGATAAAACTTCTGCCTTCGGAAAGTACGGCGGAAATGGACGCAAAAAATATTAGGATAAAGTAAAATACTTTCAAACTGTCCTTGTTCTTTCTTTTTTTAAATATTCTTCGCATGAATCTTTCTTCAAGGTCGTGCCCCGCTGGATTTAGTTTCGGGAGCTTCCAAGACTTCTCTTAACTGTATTCTAAACTCCGCCTCGGATTTAATCGAGGGATTTTCTTCCGATTCGACAGTCCATAAAAAGACACCCACATCTAATTTTTCCAAATCTCTAAAAGAAAAGCGATCCCCTTTCGTCTTTCTTTCATATACTAGTTCGTCCTTTCCGACTTTTCGTACGTAGAGACGAAACTTCCAATCGGCGTCCTTACTAGCCGGTTTAAACTTCCATCGAAAGAGCAGGCTTTCCTTGCCGGTCATATCGACTACAGATCCTTTTTTGGGGAACTCCAGCGACAACTCATCGTTATTCGGAGCCTGAGTCTGTTCTTTTAACGGAGTTTGGATCTCCTTCGCAGGCGGAGATTCGGGTATAACGATGGCGAATTTACGCGTTTCAGATATCGCGTCGGTACCCGGCAGATTCGTATAAGAGACCACACGCCAATAATAAGTACCGGGATCCAAGGTCATCGAAAAGTTCGTTCGAAACACTTGGGATTCCCTTATGTTCGAAAAAGAAGGATCGCTTGAAATCTGAAGCCGATAGCCGCTCGCGATCTTCTGTCTCGCCCAAGCGAACGAAACGGTTCGTTCTTCTTGAATACCTTCTTTTTTGGGATAGAACAAATCAGGCGCCGGATTAGGAAGCACACGAAATTTACGAACCTCCGATATTCTTTCTCGATTTTGAGATCGTACTCTCCAAAAGTAAATTCCTTCCTTGAACCTCTGCCGAAGTACCTTTTCTTTGATCGTCCTCGCCTCAATGATTTTGCCGAAATCTCTCTTGGAGCTAACTTCCCAAACGGAATCAAGGCCGCCTTCCCAGCGGAATTCCACAAGTTGCTCCGGCTCTTGCGGGAAAAATCTGTACGATTCTTCCGGAAGGATTAGATTCCATTTTTTTTCCGACTTGATGGCGTTCAAGGCCGTCTCCCCTTCTCCCAGCGTCACCCTCGCGGTTCCGTCTTCGTTCCAAATCACTTCTCCTTTACGTACGTTTACGGAGAGACCGTCCGGCGAATTTGTTATCTGAAATGATGAATCTGACTTAGCATCCAGACCGACTTTTCCGGTTATCACCGAAAGAACCTTTTTACCTTGGACCAAAAGGCTCCCTTCGCCTAACTGTAGAATTTCCCGATTCTCTTTTAATTGCAAAACGACCATCGATTGCGGATCCAACTCGATTTGGGTTCCGGAGTTTAGGTGCACGACCGCCTCCGATGCTTCATCCGTTCTCACCGAATCCTTATTGAATACGGACATGCCTTGTTCCACATCCTCCCAAAGCATCCGATCAGGAAATTTCCTTTGAGCCGTCTTGTATCTAAAGGAAACGGTTCCTAAAGCTTCCTTTCCGGAATCGCCTCTGGATTTAGATTCGAAATAAAGCAAATACGACGACATCAAGAAAACTAGGATGCAAAGCGAACCTACTTGTATCTCTCGAACATAAGGTTTAAAATTCATGATTTTCTAATATGCCAAAGCCTGGGACGGGCCGGCGGGTTCGGGAATTTCGCAGATTCGTCTCACCTCTTCCAGACTTTTGGGACATTCGGGGTCTTCCTTCCAACCCAGAACCGCATATAGATATTGCGGTTCCTCCTTACCGCGAATCCAAACCGGAGGCAGAGCTTCGAACAAATAATAATCTTTTACTTTTTCATAGGAAGAACCGGATATTAAAATGTCGGTCCCGAAATCCTTCGTAAGATACTCGATTCGCGAGGCCAAATTTACCGCGTCACCGATGACGGTGAATTCGAATTTCTTTTCCGAACCGATCTGCCCCACCACCACGGACCCCGTATTGATTCCGCATCCGAATCTTGCTTTCGGTCGACCGATCTGACTTCCGATTCGATTGAATTCGATCAGGGCATTTCTCATTAATAGCCCGGCATTGACGGCATTCCTTGTATCGTTTCCGTCCGAATATAATGCGCCCCAATGGGCCATAATCGCGTCTCCGATGAACTTATCCACGATCCCTTGCGTTAGATAGATGCATTCCACCATTTCGGTAAAGTATGCGTTCAAAAACTCCACGACTTCGCTCGGCTTTAATCTTTCGGACATGCCGGTAAAATTCCGTAGATCCGAAAAAAATACCGCGACTTCTTTCGTTTCTCCCCCCAGAGAAACCTCGCCGGAAAGAGCACGTTCCGCGATCTCCTTATTTACGAACTTACCGAAGGTATCCTTGATTTTTTCCCGTTCCTCCAATCCTTGCGCCATCTTTAAAAAGGAATTGGTCAAGACCCCGACCTCGTCTCTAGTAACCGGACGAATCGCTACGTGATAATTTCCTCTTTCGATCTGCCTCGTTGCGCTTAACAGATTGATAATAGGCACGGTGAGCGTTCGAGAAAAAAGAAACACGACGAAGAAAGCCATCGATAGGACGCAAAGTAGAATATAAAGATTCTGTCTTCGAATTTTATACACCGCTTCGAAGGCTTTGTCGGCCTCGATCGAGGAAATTACCGCGAGATTTCCGTCCTCGAGTTGTTGGAATGATCCGAGCGTTTCCTTTCCTTCGTAATCCGTCGTCCTGGAACCGTTGTCCGTAGGGTTACGAAGCAGAAATTGAATCAAGGGATTCTTTGAATAATCTTTTTCGGAAAGTGCTTCCGCTTCATTCGTATGAGCGACTAATTTTCCTTGAGAATCAACGATCCATATTTCGAATAATTCGGTCTGCAGCGCCGATCGCGCCGATTCCCATAAATCGGTCGGTGCCAATAAAAAGAAACTAGCCTCGCTTCCTCCTTTCTTTCTTTCGGAGAACAGCACTAACGGGAATCCGAATTTGGCGCTTATATTCGATACGTGCAATTTATCCGATTCGGAGGAAAGAAGTTTTGTCTTCTCCGCCAACGGTATCGAATTCCATTTTGAGCGAATAAGATCTTCCTCGGTTCTCAACTCCTTGAGAAAACGCGGATTAAAAAATAAGATCGCTTCTCCGCCCTTTGCTTTCCCCCATGCGAGGACTCTGGGTTGAATGGCGAAATAAGTCTCCAAGTCCTTCGGCAGGAATCCTTTCTTGGAATTCGCACTCGGGACGACTTGTCCCGGGAATCTTTCATAAAATTCATCGGCCTTATCCGCTAGATCTCGAACCTTTAGACCGACCTGCAAACCGGTCAATCGGGCAAGACTCAAGTTATATTCTTGAATTAACGATACCGTATAATTTCTAAATAACGTCGTCGCTAGCGTGATCATAAATCCCATGCTAAGAACGACGATGGCGGATACGATGGATAACAACTTTACTCGTATGGTAATTTGCGAAGGACGAAACGCCTCCCTCTCCGCAAAATCCTTTCCCGACTTCCCGTAATTGGCGAATTCGGAATGGACTTCCTGAGCCGGCGCCGCTTTCTTAACGGGAGAGAAAGGTGTCGGAACAATTTTCTCCTTTAGAGGAAACCGATCCTTGAATACGCTTAATACCCTGTCCGCCTCGTCCAAGGAATACCAAAATAAAACGGGCGATTTCTTTCCCCTCGTTTGCAAAAACGAAACCAGTTTTTCCACCGATTTGTCGGATAAATTAAACTTGGAACCGTCCAGAGTCGTGATGGAAATCTGCTCGGCTTTCAGACTCTTGAGTAACTTTATAAAACCCGGATTCTTTTTCCAGGCGCCGGCTTCGCTCGGACTGCCCCAAAGGATTACTTCTCTAATCCCTCGAGTGTGAACTTCCTCCAACCAGGGTTGCTCTTCCTCCGATTCGGGAGTAAACCTTTGGACATAGAGCGAAAGCCCGGAATCCAACGCATATTCGAGCATTTATTCGTATGCCTCCCCATCCATGGGGTTCGGAGTTTCTCAAAACTACTTCGTTTGTCATTCGAAAATCCTATTTCCAAAAAAGGGAGCCGGATTTAGAGGCAAGAATTCCCGCTAAAAATGTCGCAGCAATGCCACATAATTAATGACTACGACTTTTCCGTTAAGAGAAAACCCTTTTCGGAATCGTATAGATTCTTACGGTATGTCTATGAACGAAATTGATTGGCCAACGATTCTTCGATTCCAATGGGTCATCGGTCCGGCCTTCGCCGCCCTTGGAATTTTGCTCGGTTATATTTTCGGAGGCTTCCTAGTTCCGAAGCTCGCTCGTAATCTTACGAAAGATAAATTGGATAAGAAACATCCGCTCTACCTCGCATTATTGTCCTTCGTTCGTTACTTTTTCCTAATATTAGGATTGTACGCCGCGATTCATGCATCCTCGCTGCATGCGGATACGAAGATTTCTTATTTCTTATATCTGAAAGTCCTTGCGATCTTATTTTTTACGCTCTCTCTTGCGAACGTCGCAACCGGATTTTTCGAATTATTTTCTTCGAAGAACGAAGGTGTCCTTTCCTCGGCTTCGATTTTGAACAATATTTTGCGCATTTGCGTATTACTGATCGGCGGATTAGTGATTCTACAAACGTTGGGAATTTCGATCGCTCCCGCCTTAACCGCATTAGGCGTCGGAGGATTAGCGGTGGCGTTAGGATTACAGGAAACTCTCTCGAATCTTTTCGCCGGACTGGAGGTCTTATTCAGTAAGAAGGTTCGCGTGGGAGATTTCATCTCCCTGGAAACCGGACAAGAAGGTTATATAGAAGATATCAACTGGAGAACCACCTCTTTGCGAAAACTGAACGGGAGCACGGTCGTCATTCCTAACGCAAAAATGTCCCAAACGACGTATATAAATTATGAGCTCCCATCCTCGAACGTATCCATCGGCGTTTCCCTATCCGTTTCCTATCGAAACGATCTTCAAAGAGTGGAAAGCACCTGCAAGGAAGTCGCCAAACTGACTCTCCAATCTGTTTACGGAAAAGGGATAGACGTAGAACCTAACGTGCGTTTCCAGGCATTCGGACCGTCTAGCATCGATTTGACGGTTACATTTCAATTAAAGGAAATAACCGATCAATATTTACTGAGATCGGAATTCATAAAATCCTTGCACGAAACGTTCAAATCGGAGGGAATCGAATTCCCGATATCCGCGCAAAACCCGATTTAGACGATTTTATTGCGAATATATCTTGATGACCTGAAAAGGTGAACCTTATGCGAATCGAAAATTATCGAGGTCTTTGGTTTTATATCCACGTTCTGAGCTTGGATATTTGCTTAGGCGTGGTCGGATCCGGGGCCTATGCAGTCACGGTCACAGGCGCCAAAATGAAATGGGCATGGTGGATCCTTCTCCCGCTGAGCGTCTGGGTAGTTTACACAGCGGACCATTTATTGGACGGAAGAAAAGTAGGCGAATCCTCCGTTAATCCGAGGCACAAGTTTCATTTCGAATATTCAAAAATACTAATCATATCGGCGGTCTGTGGTGCGATCTTTTGCGCGGTGCTCGCCCTTTTCTTTGTAAGAGAGATCGTTTTTTGGGGAGGACTGATCCTTTCCGTTCTCGCAATCATTCACTTGTCATTGGCCTCCTGGGGAAAAATCAGGTTCGGAAAAGAATTTTCCGTAGCGACTATTTACACGCTAGGAGTTTGGTTCGGTCCCCTGCTAGTGGCGGGTTTCCGCTCCTGGCTTACGGGAGTCTTACTTATGCTTTTCTATTTGGGAACCGTCTTAAACTTAATCATGAACTCGTTGATGGAAATGGACTTGGACGAAAAAGAAGGGCTCGTTTATTTTCTCGGAACGTTTTCTCCCGAATCGGCGAGAGATTGGGTGCTCCGATCTTCCCTCTTAGGAACCGTTATGGGGATTTTACTCGCGGGTTGGGTACGCAAATTCGAACCTACCCATCCGGTTTCCACATGTATTTTCGCCGGGTTACTTTGCGCTGTTCCGGGAATAATCTTACGATACTCGGATTTTTTTTCAGGTTCCCAACGATATAGAATCCTAGGAGAAGGGATCTATTTAACAGGTTTTATTCCTTGGTTTCTATCTTGGTATTCGTAATCAGAGGACAGAAGACAGAACATTGATGAACGGAGTTTCCATGTTCTACAGAAAGATTCTTATGGTAGCAGAGAATTTTCCCCTCCTCTATTACCTTTTCAACGTCTAGCAGCTACTGTCTTCCGTCCTCTGACCTCTGTCTTCTGGGAGAGAGAACATTGATAAGCGGAGTTTCCACGCTCTAAAGAAAGATTCTTATGGTAGCAGAGAATTTTCCCCTCCTCTATTACCTTTTCAACGTCTAGCAGCTACTGTCTTCCGTCCTCTGACCTCTGTCTTCTGAAAAGGACAGAACATTGATGTGCGGAGCTCCCACGCTCTAAAGAAAGATTCTTGTGTTATAGTAGATTCTTCCTCTACTTCCGTGGCCTTTCCAACTAGTAGCAGCTACTGTCTTCCGTCCTCTGAAAGCGAACGCGTCTGGCTTCCGCCCTCTGTCCTCTGATTCAAGGCGCTATATAAACACTCGCTCCCTTTTCTAAAAACTCTTCCGACTTCTCCTTCATTCCCTCGCTTACCGCATCTAGTTCCGATATTCCTTTTTCTTCGGCATATTTTCGAAGTTCCTGAGTCAGATTCATCGAGCAAAAATGAGGACCGCACATGGAACAAAAATGCGCGGTCTTCATCCTATCCTGCGGTAAAGTTTCATCGTGAAATGATTGCGCCGTTTCCGGGTCCAAGGAGAGAGCGAACTGATCGTCCCAACGAAATTCGAAGCGGGCCTTGCTCAATAAATCATCCCTTTGTTTGGCGCCGGGATGTCCTTTGGCAAGATCGGCCGCGTGCGCCGCGATCTTATATGCGATCACTCCTTGCTTGACGTCCTCTTTATCCGGAAGCCCTAAATGCTCCTTCGGGGTCACATAACAAAGCATCGCCGTTCCATGCCAACCGATAATCGCGGCACCGATCGCCGAAGTGATATGATCGTAACCCGGTGCTATATCGGTAACCAGCGGGCCGAGAGTATAGAAGGGAGCTTCCTTACAAATTTCCATTTGAAGATCGACATTCTCTTTGATGAGATGCATCGGGACGTGACCCGGCCCTTCGATCATCACTTGAATATCCTCTTCCCATGCTTTCTGAGTCAGTTCGCCTAACGTTCTTAATTCTCCGAACTGAGCCTCGTCATTCGCATCCGCGATGCTTCCCGGTCGAAGTCCGTCCCCCAGAGAAAAAGAAACTCCGTATTTTTTCATGACTTTACAAATTTCGTCGAACCGTTCATAAAGAAAATTTTCTTTATGATGAGCCAAACACCATTTTGCGATGATCGAACCGCCCCTCGAAACGATGCCCGTAGTACGCTTTGCGGTTAACGGAATGTATCTTAACAAAACACCCGAATGAATCGTAAAATAATCCACTCCTTGTTCGGCCTGCTCCTCCAACGTCTCCAAAAAGACGTTTAGGTTTAGATTCTCCGCCTTGCCCTTCACTTTTTCCAGAGCCTGGTATATGGGAACCGTTCCGATCGGAACCGGCGAATTACGAATCACCCACTCGCGGGTCTCATGGATGTTTTTTCCGGTGGAAAGATCCATGACCGTATCGGCTCCCCATCTAACGGCCCATCTCAGCTTTTCGACTTCCTCTTCGATGGAAGAGGAAAGTGCGGAATTTCCTATATTCGCATTTATCTTTACCAGAAAATTCCTACCGATAATCATCGGCTCGAGTTCCAAGTGCCTTTTATTGGAGGGAATGATCGCGCGACCTCGTGCGATTTCAGAACGCACGAATTCGGGCTCCATGCCTTCTCTCAGAGCTACGTATCTCATCTCTTCGGTTACGATGCCGCGTCTGGCATAGTACATCTGAGAATGATTCGAGTCCTCGTTTCTTTGCCGGATCCAGGGTTCGCGTATTTTCGGAATTCCGATTTTAAAATCGCGCGGGATCTCCCCTTTTCCCCAAGGACCTTCGGTAGTATAAGCATGATATCGAGTTCCATCCGTAAGACGAATCTCTTTATTGGGAATTTGGTACTTAGATGCGAAATCGTTTTGAATTGGGTCCATATGCCTCTCCAACCGAAGGGAGGAAAAGCCGGATCAGAAAACAAGATATGCGAAAGAAGGAAACTCTCCGTTTAAACTTTCCGAGGAATCGGCATCAAACAGAAAAAGTTAATATACTTGAGAGCAAATCCTTCCGCTCATCCGTTTTCCTTCGCAGGCATTATCCTGATCAGGTTCCGGGGACTCTCTCAGAGTCGCCAAATGGCGTCCCACCCCCAACGGTTCACTTCCATTAGCCGGTATTTTCATTAGCTTGCAAGGACTTTTCCCTAGTCTGCAACGCGGAGGCCAAGCAATTTTAAGTATGGAATGATCGTTCAGCAACAAGAAAAACTTCTCCCTATCGATGCGTTCAGAATCCGATCTTTCGCATCGCGTTCTACATTCTCATGGGGAATAGATACATTCACGATACAAACTCCTTCCTGCTGAACATTCATTCGCTATATTCAAAATCAGAGGGACAAAACGAAAGTTAAACGATCCATTTTAAAAATTTTTCGTGTTGCATTGCAGAAAAATTATCGTCGACGAGATTACCTAACTCATGTTCGAAATAAAAAAATAGAAAAGAGGACTTTTTTATTTAGCTTCGATTATCTGTTTGACAGCGAACGGAAGCTTCTTAGAGTCCTGTCCTATGCCTGGGACAGGCAATAGACATAAAATGTCCTGGCTTTACGACACTTCACGATACGAAAAGTTTAAAGGAGCTATATAAATGGTTCGTAACATAAGCAAAGTTGTGCTTGTCTTCGCCGTTCTTTTTTCGGCAGCGAGCATAAGCGCAAAATCATACGTCTTCGGGAGCCTTGGTACTCAGTTCGACCTCGGACAACTCGGCGGCACAATCACTAAAGATGGTCTGGATGCATCCAATAACTTTGACGTCGCTCCGTCATCTGCTAATGCCAACGCGGGTGTTTCGCCACGTCGCGCGATCATTCCGGAAAATCGTCTGATCACTCTTCAACACACAACAAACGGATTGATCAGCGCGAAAACCTCCGGAGCCATGACCGGTGGAGTGATATCCGTCGGATATGAAAAGGACTTTGGAAAAGCATTCTTCTGGAGAATTTCAGGTAACTATACCAGAAAAATCATGGGTGGAGATACCACTGCAAAGTTTGCCGGATACGAATACTACAATATTCATTGGGATTATAACGCCATTCAGATTCCCGTAAACGTAGGTATCAAACTTTCCGTATCGGAAGACGCGGCGATTTATATCGGAGCCGGTATTCACTACTTCAAAGGTGGATGGAGCTTAGCAGGTAGTAACCACGCTGAAGACGTACACCAATACTTGGTCACAACTCTTGGAGCAGGAAACACGATTACGAATCTAGTCGCCGATGGAACAAGCCCTCAAGCGAACTGGGAAAATACTCGTTTTAGCGTGGCCGGATTCGCTCCAAACTGGTTGATCGGAGCGCAAGCGAGACTTACCGACAAAGGCCACTTCTTCATGGAAGCGGAGACTCTCTACTCCTTCCAATACGGAGTGGGCCATACTCATTCCTTGGGTGGTATTATCAGCTTAGCCCCAACTCCGGCTTATCCGATTGTTTTGGGCGGAACTCAATACCGTTTCGGATACAAGCTCGAAATCTAATCTTCAAGCTTAACCCGTTCTTAAAAGGCTCCATTCGGGGCCTTTTTTATTTATCGGAGAGACCGCCCTTTCCGGTTAGCGGCACGAATTTCACTTCGATTCGCCTCTTTTCTTCCCACCGATCATTACGTTTTAATAAAGTAACTAGATGCTGAATATTGCCCGTCCCGGAAATCGGAAAAACCGCGAGCCCACCTTCGCGTAAGCAAAGAAAGAAAGGATGAATGGTTTCCGGGATTTTGGGCAGGCAGGCCGAAGACACAAAGCGAGTAAACATATCTTTCTGCATTGCGAATTCGTATGCGTCTCCGAATCGGATCTGATGGTTCGTCGTGCAACCCGGGGACCAAAGCTCTAAAATTTCCGACGCCCTCCGGTACAATTCGGGAACGATTTCTACCGATACGACTTCGGTTTTCATTTCGATTAAAAGTGCGGTCAGATAACCGGATCCTGTCCCTACTTCCAAAACTTTCTCTTTTGGAAGCAGGGACAGCTCTCCTAAAATATAAGCTACGATGTACGGCTGCGAAATCGTCTGCCCGAATCCGATCGAAATCGCTTTGTCTAAATACGCGAGATGTCGATATTCGGAAGGCAGAAAAAGATGCCTTGGCACGTTCCTCATTGCGCGAATAACGAAAGGGTCCGTGATTCCTCTTGCTATGATTTGGTTTTTTACCATCGCCTCTCGTTCGGCGATGGAGTTCTCCGAGTCGAAGAGCGGCTCCGGCCCGAGCGGATGATTTTCCATTGACAGCTAGCCTCGATTTCTTACCTTGGCAGTGGGTTCGGCTCTGTAGCTCAGTCGGTAGAGCAGAGGACTGAAAATCCTTGTGTCGGCAGTTCGATTCTGCCCGGAGCCAAAACCCTCTACTTATTCTTCTTTCTCTCTTCTCCCAATTTCCATAATTCGGAAAACACGACGTCTTGAACCGCCTTGCATAACTCGGGCTTATAAAGTTTCTTTACCGGCGGCTTATGGTAAACGTGAACTTCGTCCGTGTCGGGAATATAAGTCAACATCCGCAAGATTTGATCATCGCCTTCTATTTCGTACATCGTGTACGACATACCCTTGGATGGAATGATTTGAGATGTTTCCAAATATTTCATAATTTCCTCTAAGCTAATTCGTTGTTTTTACCCGGCGTGTAAAAACATTCCACCTTCTTTTTTAAAGCCGAAAACTCCTACCGAGACGGAAGGTGGAAACAATATAACTCGAATCGGGAATACTTTCCACAAGATTCCCCTTTTGGAGAAACTGATTATTTCCCGCTTCTTTTTTGCTTGTACTCCTAGCCGGCCTATGCATAGGTTTGTTTATGTCGAAACATCCAGGTAGAGACGACGAGGCGTTCTTAGTCGGAATCACCGGAATGATCGGCGGAGGAAAGTCGGCCGCCTCAAAGTTCCTCGAAGAATTGGGAGCCTTCCGGATCAGCGCGGATGAAATCGCGCGAAAGTACACCGACCCGGATAGCCCGATCAAAGACGAACTTGTAAAGGCCTTAGGTCCGGAAATTTTAGATGAGTCCCGAAAACCGGACCGAAAAAAGATCGCTAAACTGGTCTTCGGGAATTCGGAGAAACTCGCGGCATTGAATAAGCTGGTTCATCCTCTGATTCGAGAGGAATTTCGAGGAATTTTGAAAAACCAGGCGGGAAGTCGTTTAGTGGTTTGGGAGGTCCCTCTCTTATTCGAAACCGACTCTTACACCCTTTGCGACGCGACTGTTTGCGTGGTTTCCGACCCGAAATCCTCCTTAAAACGAACCGTCGATCGGGACGGTATTTCCATGGAAGAAGCGGAAGCGCGCGCAAAAAGCCAGCTTTCTCTCCAGGAAAAATCGGAAAGAGCCGATTATGTCCTTAGGAACCTAGGGGACTTGGAAGACCTAAAGAAGAATTGTGCAAAGCTGTTCTCGGAACTAAAAGGCAGGATGAAATGAAGGAAAAAGTATTCTACGTAATTAATTTAGATAATAAACGGATCACATTGCTGTCCGCTTTTCTGATCGGCCTTCTATTCTCTTTCTTCTTTCTCGGAGTTTCGATAGGAAGAAAAAGAGGTCAAGTCCAGGAGGACCTATCGTTAAATTCGCTTAACAATTCAACGACGGCGCAACCCGCCGAACCGACCCAAGGACAAACGCAGCATATCGCGATAAATTCCTCCGCTCCTCAGAACGGCACCCGCGAAGAGGAGATAAAATTTCGGAACCTGCCTCCGGGATCGGAGATCGTGGATCTTCGCAGTACCGTTTCTCCGACAAAAAAGGAAGAGGTGGCGAAAATTTCCGCGGATGCCCCCGGCGAACCGCATAAGGAGAAAAAACTCGTAAAGCGCGAGAAGGATTCCAAAAAATCGGAAATCGTTTCACGAAAATCGGCGCACAGAAACGAAGCCGGATTTTATGTTCAGATTGCCGCCTTTAAAGGCCGCGAAAAAGCGGACGAATTAAAATCATCGATCGGCGGAAAAAGTTACGTAAAAAAAACGAAGAACGGATATTTCACAGTGCGAATGGGCAATTTTTCCACGCGAGAAGATGCTGATAAATCCATTAAAAAACTTCCGTCTAACTTAAAAGAGAAAGCAATAGTTTCAAAAGAATAGAAAGATCGGGAAAACGAAAACTTCCGAATCTATTTTTCTATTGACCCAAATGCTATGGGGGCCCAAGTGTTGCTTACAGAAATGGATCTGAAAGAACTTGAACCAGTTCGTCTAGCCGTAGTCAGATCCACGATTGTCCGCTTGCGTTCTACGTATTCGGATCTTCTTACCACGATAAAAGGGTACGACGGCATTCCTCATTTTTTTGAAAATAATTTGTATGCCCCCGCAAATAAGGAAGAGAGGGATAACGCTCTCGAAAATCTGTATGAAAAACTGAAAACCGTCGCAGGAAAGGCTATGACGGACAGCATTCATCAGATTATTCTCCTGAATAAAATAACGGATTCTCTAGACTTTGATACGGCGCGAATCGTAATCGAGAATAACTTACTGGATAACGGGACCATCAAACAGGAAAGTCTTTACGCTGCCATCGGAGAAGTGGGACGATATGAAGATCGACGGGAACAAATCCGGATGGTCGGCGAGACCCTACGGTTCTTTTTTTCCCTCTCGAAACTTCCGATGGTAAAATTGATCATGGCTCCCATTAAAGTCGCCGCATCCATGGTCGGAGCCACATCGCTAGTCGATACGATGGAAGCAGGTTACGGCCTTTCGAGTAAAATCAAGGATTTGAATCCCTTTATAGAAGCGTTTCAGGATCGCGAAAATCGTTTAGTTACCAAGCTAGAAGACGGACAAAAATACTCCTATAGCGACGGAATTTAAAACCGGCTCGTTCCTAAAAACCCTTCGCTTATTTACAGAAGAAACTTCCTTCTTGCAAATTTTCGCGCCTCTTTAAATGCTTTGTCCGTACTTTCAGTCGATTAGCTGGAATAGGAGAAATCGCATGTTCATCGGTCATTATAGCGTTTCCTTTGCGCTCAAGAAGGCGGAACCAAAGACCCCGCTTTGGACGACTCTTGTAGGCGTTCAGTTCGTCGACATCCTCTTTATGATTTTCATTTTGTTCGGAATCGAAGGCGTTCGATTCGTTCCCGGTTTTACCGAAATGAACAATTTTGATTTATTCTTTATGCCCTATACGCATAGCCTCGTTGCCGGAATTCTTTGGGGCATTCTGATATTTTTTCTTTCAAAATACGTTCTGCTAAAATCCAAACCCTATGACTCAAAAACGAAAACGAAGATTTCTTTTTTGATCGGGATCTCGGTCCTTTCCCATTACTTTGCGGATTTGTTGATGCACACTCCGGATCTTCCGATTTTTTGGGACCCGGGTCCCAAAATCGGATTCGGACTTTGGAAAAATCGCGTTCTTTCCATTACCCTGGAAATCATCGTAACCTTAGTCGGACTGATTCTTTATTTCCGCGCGACAAAACCGGGAAGCACCTTTGCCGGCAAGTATGGCATGCAATTTTTTGCGGCATTCCTCATCCTTCTCGCAATAGTAACTCCTTTCTTTCCTCCTCCGACAAGCGTTCCGGATTTTTCCGCACAGGCGCTTTTCGGGTACATCGTAATCGCCGCGTTAGGCGGATGGTTGGATACGAAGCGTATCGCTAAGGATTCCTGAAGGCAGCGCCGAGGAAATCAGGATGAAAATGGAATCCCGCATCAGCATCATCACTCTCGGAGTTTCCGATTTGCAACGTTCCGTAAAATTCTATAGGGACGGACTCGGATGGCCTTTGTCCGGCGCCAGCGAAGAAGCCATCGCGTTTTTTCGCACGGGTGGAATCGCTCTTGCGCTGTTTCCGAGGGAGGACCTGGCTAACGATGCCACTGTAGATTCGGCGGGTACCGGTTTTCGAGGATTTACGCTCGCTCATAATGTCCGGCTCGCAGAGGACGTCGACCGCACTCTGGATTTCGTAAAACGGAGCGGGGGCAAAATCGTTCGTCCTGCACACGATGCGGTTTGGGGAGGACGCTCCGGTTATTTTTCGGATCCGGACGGTTTTTTATGGGAAGTCGCCTGGAACCCGCATTTTCCCATGAACGATGACGGAAGCATTCGGCTACCTATTTAAGTAAATTATTATTTATTAATATATATCCAAAAATAAAAATGACTGACTACCGAAGTTTTCCCGGATTACCCGGGTCCATCCTGATCGTATTGGCTACGATTATAACGACGTTCATCGTCGGGTTCCTATTCAATCAAATCGATCACGCGTCAGGAATCGGCCTTACGGAAACCGAGCTCCTGGGGATCACGAACACCGTTTCAATTGGATTCGTCACGATTATGGGTTGGTATTTTACGGGACGACGATTCTCGGAAGTATTTTCATTACAAAAACCTAAATTATTAGAATCTCTTTCGATCGTCCTGACCTGTATCGGCTTTACGATCCTGATCTCCGAAATCGATAACGTTTTCTCTCTGCTTGTTCCCAAGCCGGATTTTATTTTAGATATGCTGAATCGACTTTTTTCCGACAATGATCTGGTTGGGACCGCTATCGCCTTAATGATCGTCGCGCCGTTCACGGAAGAATTTTTGTTTCGAGGACTTATTTTTGACGGTTTAAAACGAAACTACTCCTTCAGAACGGCGGCATTGCTTACCGCCTTATTATTCGGGATTTTGCATTTGAATCCTTGGCAATTTTTAGGAGCGAGCGTCGTGGGCTATTATTTTGCTTGGTTAGTTGCGAAAACGGGATCCGTTGCACAGCCGATTTTAGCTCATATGGTATTTAACGGTTTTCCGATTTTGGTTAAGCATGGATTTCAAATCAAAATCGAAGGGTATACGGGTGAATCCATGGCCAACGGATTACTACAGCCCATATGGCTGGATATCTTGGGTATCGTCATTATGGTATTCGGAATGCTGATTTCGATAACCCTTTTTCGCCAAAGATCGAAACTTTCAGAGGACTGAGGACGAAAGACAGCAGCTGCTAGACGTTAAAAAGGCAGCCGAGGTAGAGGACCGATCTACTATAACACGAGAATCTTTCTGCAGTATGGAAACTCCGCTTATCAATGTTCTGTCCTCCGTCCTCTGTCTTCAGTCCTCTGTATGGGCGCCTCCCTGCATTCGCAGGGACCGGGCTGTTTCGGGTTCGGCTATCCGCCTCATCCCGCATGGAAATACCATGAAATAAAAAAATTCCGATATTAGCCATGCGGGACTTCGCCCTTCACATCCCTGGCGCGGTACTAGGTCGTACTAGTGCAATGATTCGGGCGGGCCCCCACCCTGATTTCGGGTGGCGGAGGAGGGCTCGTGGGCGAGGGTGCTTGGTCTATATCATAAATCTCTGGATTCGCCAAGCTTTTTTTAAATAAACTTTTTTGTGGGAGCTCCCACCCAGAGGACAGAAGACAGTAGCTGCTAGAAATTGGAAAAGTTACCGATGTCTTCAGTCCTCTGACAAACCCGGCTTTACGCTTCCTAGGGGGCGCTACCGGGTCTTGCGCTCTCTCGCGTTCGAGTCCCTAGAATTTATTGTTGATTCAAATTAAACCAATAGGACGGGAATTTTTTGCGAGTGGAGGGACTCGAACCCCCACACATTACTGCACCAGAACCTAAATCTGGCGTGTCTACCAATTTCACCACACTCGCGATGCGATCTACTTAGTCATTTTTTAGGTCGGGAATCGGAAGTCAAGGATATTGAAAAGCGATTTTGCAAGACGACCTTGCTAGGATACAATCGCTTCCTATGGGGCGCGATTGTGTGAGTGGAGGAACTCAAACCCCCACTCATTACTGCACCAGAACTCCAATCTGGCGTGTCTACCAATTTCACCACACTCGCGATGCGATCTACTTAGTCATTTTTTAATGAGAAGTCGGAAGTCAAGGATATTGAAAAGCGATTTTGAAAGACGACTTTTCTAAGATACAATCGCTTCCTATGGGGCGCGATTGTGTGAGTGGAGGGATTCGAACGACGGCGCACATGAGATTACTGCAAGGATCGAAATAGAGGCGATATCGCCTCCGCCAAAGGAAGATCCTCCGATCTTGTGATTTTCAAATTATAGGGATGAGATTCGATCAGCTTCGTTGTAATACCGAAACTTTCGGCCCATGTGCAAAGATCCGTCGGCTCTTGTAATCCCCGATCGGAATGCAGTTTTTTTAATATATCCCCTCGAACGGCTTGGGGTGTCTTCATAAACCATATCGTGTCACGATCCAGAAATCGAATTTGTCCGCGCTCTTCCTGCAAAACCGTTTCATAATTTCGATTCGCCAAGGTGGATACGCCCGATTCTTCTGCGCCTAATGATAAACGATCCAGGTCCGAAGGAAGCACAAACGGTCTTGCCGCATCGTGTATAAGCACCAGGTCCGAATCGGAAATTTGAATACTTTTTAAGCCCGCAAGAGTCGACTGATGTCGAGTCTCCCCACCTTCCACGATCCTATCTCTTTCTCTCAGATATGGAGCGCAAAGTCTTTCGGTCTTTTCCATATAATCCTGATGCGAAACCAGGACTATACTTTTAGACTTCCCCCACTCCAGAAACGCATTCAAACTATGTAATAGAATCGGGCTGCCTTCCAATTCCATGAATTGCTTAGGTAAGGGGGAATTCATCCGAGAACCGGTTCCCCCTAAGAGAAGAATTATATATAGATTCTCAGAGGGGAACCAGGATTTCATTCTGAACGATCTGTTCCAAGTTTTGTCTTTTTCGGATTAATTTATAAGCCCCATCCGTATCGAAGAGTATCTCCGGCGTTTCCGGATACGAATTATAATTCTTAACCGACATGGAAGAACAATAGGCGCCGGCACCTTCCATAACGACTAAATCTCCGATCTTCGGTTCATGCGTTTTCCTTAATTGAGGTCCGCCTCCCTCTTCCTGGGTGATCAAATCGCCGCTCTCGCAACAGTGGCCTACGTAGACGAAATCGGCGATAGATCTCGATTCGTCCCCGCCCGAAGGAACGACTACCAGCGGATGCTTGGCCGCATAGAGAGCCGGGCGGGTATTCACATCCATACCCATGTCCAATTTTACGAACGTATATCCATCCTGACCGGTAGTAACGATATCATCCACTCTGGCTATGATGGCGCCATTATTCACCATCAGAAAAGAACCGGGCTCGATCTCCATCCGTAGTTTCGTTCCTTTTTCCTTCGCAAACGATTCGAACAATTCCCGAACCGGACCGCCGATCGTTTGCGGGTCGGTGGTCTTTTCCCCCTGCATTCTTCCGACTTTAAAGCCTCCACCCATATTAACGATTTTGCAAGTAGGAAACTGGGCGGCTATTTCCAAAGTGTAATGAGCGACGGCCTTCCATACTTCCGGATCGGAACCGGAACCGATATGAGTGTGGATTCTGACGACGTTTAAATCGTATCCGGAAACGATCGTCTTAACCCGATCTATTTCTTCGTGCCAAATTCCGAATGAGGAAGTCTTTCCTCCTACATCGGTCTTTTTTGTAGCACCTGAACCGAGTCCGGGATTGAAACGAATGCTGATATCCCGACCTGGAAATAATTTTCCGAATTCTTCCAACTGTCGAAGCGAACAAGCGTTGAACTGAACTCCTTGTTCTACCAGATCCTTAAGGGAAGCTGCACGCTGTTGGGAAGTAAGCAAAATATCTCCGGGTTGAAATCCTGCCAAGAGAGCCCTGGCGACTTCATGTTCGGAGGAGGCATCGATATGAACCCCTTTTCTTCTCAATATTTCCAGGATCGTCCTTCCAGGATTCGCTTTCATCGCGAATCGTACGGTAAGGCCGAAGGCGTTCGGGAAAGCGAGAGCCGCATCACAGCTGGATTCGATTCCTTTTCTGGTATAAACGAAGACGGGAGTTCCGTAGGATTCCGCGATTTTTCTCGCTTCATCGGTCGTCAAAAATTTTAGATTTTCTATTGATTGCATACGTATCGAGGCTTTTCTAGATAGTTCTAGGCCATCATTTCGATCGGTCGGGGTTTTTTCAAAGGCAAAATTCTAATATGGCAGGCAAAATCACCCATCTGGAGGCTCTGTCGCAAGTGTGTAAACACTTGGATCACGGCACTCAGGAACAGCGCAAAATCGCAAGGCTGTTACGGGAAGAAAATACCCGTAAGTACGCGAACATAGGCGCGATCGCTCCCGATATTTTTTATTTTTATCATATTCTTTCCCCCAGAAGAACTAAAAAGGCGACGGACTGGGGCGATCTCAGTCATCACGAAAAAGTTTTCGAACTCGTGACCAGTTTTTTGGATAGAATCCTTTCGACCGAAGAGGGAATTTATCGGGATCGATTTCTCGCGTTCACTCTAGGATATATCATTCATTGTGCGGTCGATATCGTCACCCATCCTTATATCTTTTTTATTTCCGGAGACTATTATAGTTCGAACAAGGAAATCGGAAGCCTAGCCCAATACAATCATATGAGAGTCGAATTCGCCATCGATTCCTGGTTATTGGATTTTCGCTGGGGAATGACTCCGAAAGCGTATGATTTCGTACATCATGTGGATGTGATCCACAAGGCAAAAGACGGAAAACGAAAAATGGATCCTATGCTCTGGCATTTTTGGCTCAATGGATTGAAAGAGACTTTTCCGGAACTCTTTAGGTCTAAATACTTAGGCTCGGAAGACAAAATCATTCCGGGAGATATTCTAAACGAATCCTTTCTGGGTTATTTACAATTTCATAAATATCTGGATTCTAGAAGCCGTTTCGTACGTGCGGCGCTAGGTTTTATCGATAAGATTTCGTTTCACAGAGTAAAATCTTCGGTTCTAATGCTTCCTTTAAAGGAAGATATTGATAAGAGAATTATGAATGAGGAAAAAAGGGATTGGTCCTACCCTGCGGACCCGTCTCTTGTGCGGAACGATTCGTTTATCGAATTGCTCAACCGATCCTGCGATCTCGCAAAGGACGCGGTTACGACGGCCTGGGATTATTTGCAAGATAAAACGTCCAGGGCGACCTTCTTGAAGGAATACCAAGGATACAACCTAGATACGGGATTGCGCTACCATGGAATCGATAAGATGAAACAATTCTCCCCGTTATAAATTCAAAAACCCTTTAAACGAAACATGAAAAAAGAACCCGTAGATTTTCTCGCCCGCTATTTCGTTACTCTCTTCCGGGAACGCATCCAGAAATATTTGGATTCAAAGAACCCGGTCCGGAAACTTATTTATCTTTGCCTAGGGCTCGTATTCGCGAACGGTTTTCTTTTCGTTTTTTCGATAAAGGATATTTGGAGAGTTCCCCAGGCAAACCTTTATGAAAAGCCCTCCCTTCTTTACGGAGTGAATACCGACGGAAAGTACGAACCCATCGCGGAATTTTATCGATTTTCCAGAATCGTGCTCACCGAAGCAGACCTCCCCGGAGGCTTGGACAATAAAGTGATTCGGTGTTTCGAATCCACGGAAGACAATAATTTCCGATCGCATAGAGGTCTGGATATTCGAGGAATTTTGCGGGCCGCCATGGTCAATTTAATTGCCGGCAGGGTCAAGGAAGGAGCGTCAACCATTACCCAGCAGGTCGCAAGATTAAAGTTTTTGAATACGGAACGATCCTTTCTAAGAAAAGCCAGGGAAGCTTGGCTTGCCTTATTACTGGAAGCTAACTTCGATAAAAAAACCTTAATGGAGATTTATCTTAACGAGATTCCGCTCGGCCATGGAACAATCGGAGCCGGAGCGGCGGCCCGATTCTATTTTAGAAAGGACATCAAAGATTTGAGCTGGGGGGAGGCCGCACTTTTAGCCAGCTTGACGACCCGCCCCAAGGAATTCTCCCCTCTCGTAAATCCGCTCACTTCGGAAAGTAAAGTCAGAGTCGTGTTTAAGAAACTGGTAGAAAACGGAATTCTGGACGTGCAGACCGCGGAAAAAGAATTCGATGCATTTTCCGAATATTATATTACCTTAAATAGATCCCCTAATGATTCGGCCTTTTCGGATAGATTGAATCGATTCCCCTATTTTACCGAATACGTCCGCAAAAATCTCGCCCGATATATTCCTAAGACCCAACTCTACGAAGGCGGTCTAAAAATATATACGACCCTGAATATCCAGCACCAAAGCCAGGCGGAAAAAGCCTTGGCTACAGGTCTCAAACAGCAAACGCAATTATCGAACCAGCGAGCCTTTACTAAGATCGACGCGTTCGAGGACGCTTACGGGGATGTGTATGAAGTCTTGGCAGGATTGCACGATATCCCGGAGTTTAAATTCAAAATATCGCGTTCTTTCAGAACCTTCAACCGTGCTTGGCAGGAAGATATACGAGACGAACTTTCCGTTTTGAATTTAATTTCCGGAACGGAAGGTCTAGGCGAAGTGGTGGATTGGAGTTACAAGACTCAGGCGACGGAGGACCATTTACTTCCGGTAGAAGGAGCGCTGATCTCGATTCGTCCCGATACCGGATACATCACCGCGATGGTAGGCGGCTCGGGATTTCGCTCGGATAATCAACAAATACGCGCTTTCCAAGCCTATAGACAACCCGGTTCTGCGTTTAAACCTCTCGTTTATGCGTCGGCCATGGAATATTATCATCAGCATCCTGATCCGAAAAAAAACGTGACTGCGGCATCCTTGTTCGACGATTCCCCCTTACAGTACGTGCTCGAGGACGGAGACGAATGGAATCCGACGAACTATTCCGGAGAATATTCGGGATTTATAAGATTGAGACAGGCGCTCGAACTTTCCAGGAATAGCGTCGCAGTCCGACTGTTGGAACACACCGGGTTAAATAATCTAGTACCCAATCTGGAAAAACTTCTACAAATCGAAAACAGGAATCTCCCCCGGGATTTTTCAATCGCATTAGGAAGTTTTGAAGTATCTCCCTTCGAACTAGCCAGGGCTTATTCGGTTTTCGCCTCCGGGGGGAAACAAATCCTCCCCTTGAGCGTTCTCTATGTGGAAGATGATAAAGGAAATCTAGTAAAAGATTTTCGAAAAGAATACGAAAACAAGGAGCGCAAACAATTAATCTCTCCGGAAGTCAGCTATATCATTACGTCGATGATGGAGGACGTGATTCGAAAAGGAACCGGAACGGGAGCAAGATCGTACGGACTGACTCGTCCTGCAGCCGGTAAAACGGGAACCACTAATAATTTTAGAGACGCTTGGTTTGCCGGATATACTCCGGAATTGGTGGGCGTGGTCTGGGTGGGTTACGACACCGGAACGCTTTCTTTAGGTAAAGGAATGTCCGGAGCGGTCGTCGCGGCTCCGATCTGGGGTCGCTTTATGGCAAACGCATTGTCTAAGGAAAAATCCAAGCCCTTCGATTTTGGCGAAGTGAGAATCGTTCGAAGAACCATCTGTTCCATCTCGGGAAAACTTCCCGGAAGCCATTGCCACCAAACCGAAGAGGAAGTATTCGATAAGGACACGGTCCCGACCGAAATATGCGACGATCACCGAGGACTGGGGGAACCCGGTTTTGCGCCGGTCCAACGCCCCGCGCCGACCAAAAAGAAAAAACCGAATCTTTTTGAAGGGGATGAAGACGTAATTCGTTAGAATCCCAACCGAACCTCTATCGGATAACGGCGGCTTTCCGTCGCATTAGCGAGAAACACCGAACGAAGCTCCGCAAAAAGAGTTGTCGTTTTCGGAACGCGCTGCCAAATAGATTTTATTCTCAGGTATTTTTAATAGCATTCAGGAGTAACAGATGGCCATCGGTAAGGACAATAATAACAGCGTAATCGGCCCCGGTTCTATCTTCGAGGGTAAATTTTATATCGCTGGTTCCCTACGCATCGACGGAAAATTCGAGGGAGAAATTAAGACCGACGACGCACTCTTCATCGGAGAAACGGGAAAAGTCCGAACCAATATCTCGGCTAGAGAGGTCATAGTCGCAGGTACTTTAATAGGAAATATTAAGGCTGAGGCCGAAGTTCGTCTCGAAGAAACCGGGCGTCTCTTAGGAGACATTATCGCCCCTGCTCTTTCCCTGGCAAAAGGGGTGGTTGCAAAAGGGAATATAACCGTTACCGGCGGGCAAAAGAAGGATGTTAAGAAAATTGTGGAAGAATCCTTCGGCGGGACCCGAACTTTGGACAACGGAAAGGAAGAATAACTCCGAAGATAGCAGGTTTATCTTTTTTCCAACCTAGAGCCTCCTTCCTGTCGAAAAACTCGGGCAGAGTCAAAGCTGCCCGACCGATAATTAAAACGTATGATCTTTAAGAAGCCCAGACAGCTAACCGCCGGAAAAGAATTACTCCGGACGGATAATTTCACGCTGATTTATCTAGGCTCCTTCCATTTTCATTATTCCTTTTATTTTAAAGGCAATCTATACCACGGAAGTGTGGACTTCCGAAGACGAAAATTCCGGATGATTCCTGCGATTGCCTCCGTACTTTTCGTACTCTTTTTCCTGGGGATCTGGATGAGCCCGTCCAATGCGTCCATGGAAACCAAAGTCGACGAAATTTCCGAAAATGATTCGGAGGATCTGAAGGCCAAAAAAGGGGACGAGAAGTTTCTGGAAGAATCGGAAAAAGCGAAACTCACCATTTTGATGGCAAATGAGATTCGCAATCCGGCTGATAAAAAGAAGCAACTAAAAGTAATAACGTATAAGGTTAAGCGCAACGAGTCTCTCTCGGAAATTGCGACCCGTTTCAAAGTTTCCATGGAATCGATCGCAGGTTCCTCCAATATCAATTTGGAAGAAACTTTATATCCCGGTCAAATCCTGCAAATACCGAATAAGCAGGGACTTCTATATAAGGTCAAGGCAGGGGATACGATCGCAAGAGTTGCGTCTTTATACAAAGTTAATTTGGACGAAATCCTGGAGGAAAATAAACTCGATGATTTGGACGTCCTTCGTCCCGGACAAAAGGTGTTCCTACCGGGCGCGGTAATCCCGGATCCGACTCCAAAATGGGTGGTTCCGGTTTCTTCGCATATCGTCACGTCCAACTTCGGATGGAGAACCTTCCCTCAGCATAAATTCCACGAGGCGCTGGATTTAAAAGCCAACTACGAAGCCGTAATGGCGGCCCGGAACGGGAAGGTCATCTTTGCCGGCTGGATGGGCGGTTACGGAAACGCGATCGTTCTGGAGCATAACGACGACTTCAAAACCTTGTATGCGCATAACTCTCGCTTAAACGTAAAACGGGGAGACTATGTGGTCGGAGGGAAAAAGATCGCCACTTCCGGTTGCACCGGTTACTGCTTCGGACCTCATTTGCATTTTGAAGTCATTCACAAAGGTAAATCCGTAAATCCGGCCAAATATCTGAAAGGTTTGGCTTTCAAAAGAGGATCTAAACCGAATCATTAAGCACGGCAGGAAGCGGCTGATCGACCTTTCTTCTTGCCTAATTCACCCGTTTTAAAAACTCTTCGGAACATGTCCTTCCTCCGAAAGAATATTCCTCCTGCCTTACACTTTTCTATCATAGCCTTCCTTTTTTCGTGCGGGCCTTCGTTTGCGGAGTTGATCGAACGAAGGACCTCCAACTCGTATGCATCCACTCAAGCGATGGAAATTTTTTTCGCGACGGTGCGATCCACGAATCCCGCGGCTCAGGTCGCTTGCTCGAACGCGTATTTTATGGTTTTCGGGAATCAGATACAGAAAACCGGAAGCTGTGTGGTCAGCGTTCCCGCCGACAGGGAAGTCGGCGAAATTCCGTTCGGACTCGGTGCGAAAGATAAGTTCTTCCAATTTTTAGAGCACAGAATTAACGCCGGAAACCTTTCCATCGAAGAATCCGAAAAGCTATGGTGGAATAAAATCGAAGCCGATCCCTTCGAGGAAATTATCGTGTTCATCCACGGATTCAATGTCGGATTCGAAGAGGCTGTTTTGCGTGCCGCCCAATTGAAATACGATTTAAAATTTCCGGGTCGCGTCGTGACGTTTACCTGGCCTGCGGGGGGTGACGCGTCGCTTTTAGGCTCTCTGCTTCTGAAAAATACGTATGAAAAAAACCTGGTTTCGGCCAGAGCCAGCAGGGAACCGTTTAAAATTTTCTTAAAGAGAATGATCAAAACCGGAAAAAAAATCCATTTGCTGGTTCATTCGATGGGGCATCAAGTCGCGCTCAAGCCAATCGCAGAAATAGCAAAAGAATCTTCGAATTCGTTTATTCATGAACTAGTGCTAAACGCACCCGACTACGAAACCGGAGAATTTATTCTTTTGCTCGATCCGTTGATAAGATCGTCTTCCAGAATTACATTATATTGTTCGCCGGGCGATTCGGCTTTGCTTGCATCTTCGCAGATTCACCAAACCGGTCGCCTCGGTAATTGCTCGAAATTTCCCGGAATCGACGTCGTTAATGTGAATCCCATCGATTCTTCGATGATTTCTCTTGGCCACGGATATTATTCATCCAGACCTATCCTTACCGATCTATATCAACTTTTCCTGGGAGTAAAGGCCGATAAGCGTCTCTTCATCCGAAAATCCTACGGAAACGAAAACTACGTCCTTCGTAACTGAAAAATAAGCAAGAAGGATTAGTTTTCAGGAAATTGGGTATAAGATTCGAAAGAAATTTTTGGAACACCTGTTCGAATTAGCGAAAATTCTTATATTCTTGAAATTTTCTATATTGGAAACACTTACGCAATAAAAAATTCAATCGCGATCGATTAATGATTGCACCTGACACTTCTTCGTTTTTGCAAACCTTTTTGTTCATAATTTCATTAAGGAATTTATATTAATGTGATTGAAACTATAACTTTTATTCGTAAATTAGATGCATGCTCACGAAACCGAAAATTCTCGTCGTTGAGGATGAAATCATCGTCGCCGTTAATCTAGGCCAAAAGCTAAAAAAGCTAGGCTACGATCTCGTGGGCATAACCTCTTCGGGAGAGGAAGCCATCCAGAAAGCCGAAGAGAATCAACCGGATCTAGTATTAATGGACATTAATATTGAAGGAAATTTGGACGGAATACAAACTGCCGAAGTATTACGAAATCGATTTCAAACTCCCGTTATTTATCTTACGGCGTACGCCGACGAGAATACTCTCAATAGGGCAAAAAGAACGCAGCCATTAGGCTATATCGTAAAACCCTTCGAATCCGATCAACTTAGATCTTCCATCGAAGTTGCACTGTATAAAAACGAAGTGGAATTCAAGAATCGGAAAAGCGAAGAATCGCTAAAATCGACTTTGAACAAAATCGAATCCGGTATCATTACGACCGATGAGAACGGCCTTGTGGTATTTTGCAACCCTGCCGCAGAGCAGATCACGGGACTTAACTTTTCGGAATGCATCGGACAACCGCTTTCTAAAATCCTGAAAATAAAGGACAATTTAGGAAATCAACGGCAGATTCCGATCTCCGAACTTCTGAGCCAGAACAATAACGTGAGTTGGGACGGATTGGTAGTCGTCAGCGCACTGGGAAAAAAAATTCCCGTTTCGATCAATACTTCTCCGATTTTCAATACGGAAGAGAAAGTAACCGGTTTTATCACCGTACTTCGAACCGAAGATTCGGACGACCCCGGCCAATCCTATCTAAAGGAAATTCATCATCGAATTAAGAACAATCTGACTATCATTTCCTCGATATTAAGCATGAATGCGAATCATCTTAAGGATCAGGAAAGCGTCGATATCTTTAAGGAGAGTCAGCATAGAATTCATGCGGTCGCTCTTTTACACGAAGTTCTTTATGAAAACCATGATCTTTCGTCCATTAGTTTCGATTTGTACGTTCGAAAATTGACGGATCTTTTATTCGAAGTCTATAAAGTGGATAGAAGTAAATTTAAACTGACCTTGGATATTCAAGAGTGTCGCATTCCGAGCGAAACCGGAATGAATTGTGCGTTGATTATTAACGAGCTTTTAACGAATTCGTTTAAACACGGATTCATGGGTCGTGAGACCGGAGAAATCCTGGTTCGATTCTTTAAGAACGACGGGAACTTTATCTTAGAAGTGAAAGACGATGGAGTCGGATTGCCGACCCAAGCCGTCCGAAACCGCAATCCCCATTCGTTAGGACTTTCCTTAGTGGACTCCTTCGTAAAATTATTGCACGGGGTATTGGAATTGGAAAATTCCTCGGGTTGTCTCGCCCGCCTCTCCTTTCCCGTTAAGAAATAATATCTAACTACCGCGAAAACCCTTTCTCAATCCGATCGATATGGATCGAATAAAATGAGAAAAAATGGTAGCCTGGTAAGTTCCCGCCTAGCTATTCTGAACGACATGAAAACTTCTTTCGAATTCTTCGAAATTGTCCCGAGAAATGACGGAACTGCGATCGTTTATTTGAATCGCCCCGATAAAAGAAACGCCATGGACTGGAGTTTCTGGAGAGACCTTCCGGAGGTGATCGAAGAGATCGATTCCGCATCGGATATCAGAGCGTTTGTCATAGCTGCTCGCGGTAAGTCTTTTTCAACAGGTTTGGACTTGGATTCTTTTTTTCAACAATTCGGGAGCATAGTGCAGGGAAGCTACGGAGATGATCGTAAGAAATTCTACAATCTTATCCTCCAGATGCAAAAAGGAATTAATGCGGTTTATGATTCCGCCAAGCCGTCGATCGCTGCAGTACACAAACATTGTATCGGAGGAGGATTGGATTTGATTTCGGCCTGCGATATTCGCTATGCTACTTTGGATGCAAGCATATCCCTTCGCGAAGCCAAGGTAGCCATCGTCGCCGATATGGGATCGATCAATCGACTCCCTAGTATTATCGGGCAAGGTCATACGCGCGAACTTGCCTTTACGGGAAAGGATATCGACGGAACGGAAGCATATAGAATCGGTCTCGTTTCGAAACTATTCGATTCGCAGGAGAAACTCATGGAGGGGGCTCTCGCGACCGCGACTGAAATCGCCGCCAATCCGAAAATCGTCGTTCAAGGTGCAAAGGAAGTCATGAATTTTGCGGAAGGAAAGGCGCTGGACGCAGGATTGAATTACGTCGCTCTCTGGAATTCGAGCTTCTTGGACTCCAGAGACTTCAGAGAGGCCTCTCTTTCCTTTAAGGAGAGAAAGCGTCCCGAATACAATAAACTCTAACGGACGAATCTAGAGGCTTATGCGTAGGCGTCTAGTAAACGGGTTTTTCCTTCGAGAGCCTGGGACTGTAATTTTGCCTCGATGCCGACTTTCAAAAGTTTTGAATTAAGATCCGCCTGTGCTTGAAAGATCTCTTTGGGTAGATTCGCAATTCTTTCGAGCATTAAGGATTGGCTGGCTTGGTTGCTGATTTCCATATTCGTTCCTCTCCGGCAAATTCCGCCGAAATTTTCGGGTTTTTCTCTTTCTGTTTCCCCATTTCAATCATCGGTTAATCGAAGGAAAACTTGATTATTTTAGCTTTTTTTTTAACCTGTCCCCGTCGTGGGATTTCGGGAATTGATACGCAGCGCCATTCAAAGGGAGAGGCAACGGGAATTTACAAAAGCCTTTAATTTGTACAAAGAATCTTTGAATTTCACCGAAAATCCGAAAACCGTCCTGAAAGTGAAGAATCGTCAAGCCTGGTGCCAGTACTACATAGGAAATACCCGGGAAACCTTGAATTTGTTCCAGGAACTCTTGGACAAATTCTCCCTCCATCCCGAAAGTCATCTTCATTACTCGAATTATCTAATCAAAGTTCACAATTATAAACTCGCAAAAAAGATTTTAGGGAAAGCCGTGGAATCTTTTCCGGACCAACTAGAATTGTACTTAACTCTGGCGAGTCTCTTGAAAGATACGGACCGGTCCAATGAAGCGATTGCGGTTTTAAAACAGGCATTATCGCAGGAAAAACTCTCCCGTGGGCGAGGAATTAAAAGAAAGGATATATGGGCCGAATTAGGTTACCTTTATTTCCAGAGAGGCGATTATAATTCCGCGCTCGCATCCTTAAAAACCGCCATGAGGATGGATGAAGAGGAAACCTTCCTACATTACGATATGATCGCGCAATGCTACTTGAAAGTCAGCGATCATAAGAATGCTTTAAAATTCATCGATCTTTATATTAAATACTTCGGAGAATCCGACGCGGACATCCTGGTCGTTAAGGCTCGAGCGCACGCGCAACTCGGGGAAAGTCACTTGGCCTGCGCGTCTCTTCTGCAAGCCTACTCGATGGAAAACGGATTAAAACTTTCCGCCGAAGATATGGTGGACTTCGGCCCTTTGTTGCAAACGGGTTTTTTTGATACCCTGGAAAACGTGGAAATCGACGAAGCTTAAACGATCTTTCGACGAATTCGCTTTCCTCTTCCGATCGAAAAAATCTAGAATCTAAAGATTCTTTAATAAAGGTTTTAGCTCTTCCAAAATCTGCTCTTCAGGAACCGTAATATCCAGTTTTTCTATTCTTTTCGGAACTCGACCGGAGGCTACGTCGTCCGCAAGAGCCTTTATCTTAGCCAGAATGACTTCGTCAGTACAATTAGAAATAGATAATATATTCGGAATATCCCGTCCCCAAGAAAAACGCAATCCCGGAGAATCTACGAAGAACGATTCGGTAATTCCGTCTCCTTCCTTATCGATCATAGTGTATACGGTGGAATCCCCGGTGATGACTACTACTTTCTTACCTTTAAGATACTTATCCACTTTGATACGGGTATTCGTCATATCTCGATTCCAAAGATAATAGTACAATTTATCGATTTGCGCCTCTATAAGGCGATCTCTCCCCTTTTTATATAATTCCCCGTATTTCTTTCCGACTTCCTCTTCGCCTCTCATTAAACCGTCCACTTCTCTCGGACTCGTCGAATGTAGATAATAATCCGGAGCGCCGTTCATATGATTCGTAAAGATACTTTGCTCTTTACGTTCCCCAGGATACGGATTCGCTTCCTGTCCCGGATTTCTCAAAAAATCCAATAAGAACTTTTTTCTAAAATTGGTCTTATCTTTAAGTTCCGAATACCGATTACGCAACGCACCGGTTTTCGGAGAATCCTTGCCATAAATACGCTCCGATCTGGTATATTCGGCATAGGCGGCTTTTTCGGCTCCGTACGATTTGAGCAACTCCTCATCAAACTTTAGTAATAGATCCAACTCTTTCGATCTTTGTTCCGGCTCTCCTAGATTCGCGGAGACGACTGCTGCGTTGTCCGAAGCCGAATTCTTTACCTCGGAATTCTGCGACGTATTTTTCACCTGACTCGATGCAGGTCGACTCCGTTCGGCCTCTGGTAATTTGCGATATTCCTGCTCAAGCTCCCGTAATCGAGTGTATCGATAAATTTTTTCGAGATATTCCCGCTCCTTCTCGCGAACTTGTGCCGGATCGTCGAACCCATCCTTTAATAATGTAAGCTGTCCCCGTTCGATGATCACTAGGGTGGACTCGGAGTTATCTTTCGCTGCATTCCGATCCGGGAGCGCCTTTCCATCCTTATCCACTAGCTGTATATAATGAAAGGCCAAGCGATCCGTGCGAAAGTCGGTAATATTGCCGACCTCGGGTGCAATTTGCAGATCCGGCGAGGAGGAAGCGGCAGTAAAGGCCCATACTATAAGAATCGGAGGGTATTTTTTTATGATCGCACCGAATGAAATAGGAATACGTAGCATGACTATTTTTAATATCGGTCAATCGAGGGAAAGAGAAAAGGTTCCGGGACAAATACCTAGTTTTTTTAGCGGGATTCCAGTGCAGAGGCCAGAGGACTGAGGACAGAGGACAGAGGACAGAACGTCGATGAGCCGAGTTTCCACGTACTAGAGAAAGATTCTTGTGTTATAGCGGATTTTTCCCCCGTTCTCTGTAGCATTCCTAACATCGAGCAGCTTCTGTCTTCAGTCCTCTGACCTCTGTCTTCTGAATGCGTCTGTCCTCAGTCCTCTGTCTTCTGCCTAGGATGAGACTCAGCAAGTGAATAGTTCAATCCGGGAATTCCTTCCTGCTCCCCGCCCAATCTGTACTCGATACGATTTAATTCTGGATAATTCTCGAATAGCGTGCGTTCTACGGCTAAGAATGAAGACGATAAGAGCGCTAATTTTCTGCGGGTAATTTCGTGGGATTTTTCTTCTTCGGTCATCTGACTCGCATACGTATAATCGATTCTGAACTTCATTTCCGAAAGAAGCTCCTCAAGAGTCGATTTCCGCATATCCAAAATCAATAAATCTCCCCTTTTCCAGATTGAAATCACCGAGTCCTGAAGATTCGGCAATTTTTTTAAGTTTCTAAAGTGGACCGCGTCGTTCGGTACCGACGGATCGAAGAAGCTCGCTTCCCCGACCTCGCCCACTAGAGTAATGACGTCATGCCGGAAATCTTTCCCGTCTAAGAGTACTTTCCTACGAATCGGAAAGATTTCGCCTTCGCCATCCGAACCGTAAACGACCAAGGATTTGCGAGGATCAAAATTGGGTAAATCGTATAGCGTGAATGGGACTAGCAATTTCAGGGGATTTTTCCCGGCGAGAATGAAACCGGTAAGGAAAAGCAGGAATAAAATCCAGGAATAAGTTAGAAATAATAACCGTCTCGTCTCGGGCGAATTTGCCGGCAAAGTGGATAGACTGAAAATCCAAGCATAGAACTTCTCCCATCTTGCGTGGATTTGTTCGAAAACATTTTTAATCTTTTGCCAGTTCATAGGCTCGTATTCCTTCCAGGACGCTTTTTGCAATCGCCACTTGCCCGGCCTGACTCGCCAGAAGTTCGGATTCTTTCCCGTTCGTCAAATAACCCATCTCTACGAGAATCGCAGGCATTAAGCTCCCGCGTAAAACCGAGAAATCGGCCTTTTTGACTCCTCGGGACAATATCTTAGGACCGAGCTTTTTTTTCATCTCCGATTCGACAGTATGCGCTAGAGAACGGCTTCGGCGTTGGACCAGGGAGGACACCATCCCTGCCTGTATTCTTTTGATTCCTAAGCTTCCCTTTTTTCCTACAATACGGTTTTCCAGAATCGAAGTCTCTCGGGCCGATTCGGTAGAAGGTGTTTGCGAAAGATAATATACTTCGAAACCGTTCACATCCTCGGATATCGATGCGTTACAATGTAAACTGACGAATACGACCGATCCGCCTTTTTGGATTTCTTTATTGGCAATTTCCGATCTTCGTTCTAGTTCGACGAAAGTATCGTCTCCTCTCGTTAAAACGACCCGCACTTCGGGATATACTTTATTTAGGAATTTCTTTAGTATTTTAGCGACTTGAAGCGAGACGGACTTTTCCTGGAAGCCTTTAGTAGAAGAAGTGCCAGGGTCCTTTCCGCCGTGACCGGCATCTATGATAATCGACGATAAACGGAGGAGCTCCGCTTTGGGGAGAATCTCGAAGACCAATTCGGTCTCATGAAATTCATACTTAACATCGTCGGGTAAGAGACGTACGAAAACGGCTTCCACCACTTCGGGAGGAAGTAGAAAATCCCGATCCTGATACAGTACTGGAAGGCTTGTTTTTTCCAAACTTCCGTTGATTGCGTAAAAGGACGAACCGATCCGAAAGCGAATTTCTCCGGAAGGATGAAAAATCGAACCGACGAGAATCGCCGGCTCGAATTTCGTTTGGAGGCTGGGAATCCGCTTACGAATTTCCTCCAAGTGCACATAGCGATTTTTTCCGATCGTGGCTATGCGAACTTGGGCGGAAAGCGGAGCAATTCCGAAGAAAAGGAGTAGAATCAGTCCCCGAAGAAGGATTTGATTTTTTTCCAAATGGATTCCTTCTGCTTGGATTGATTTCTTGAAGATTCGTTGATATCGAATAGATTCCGCTTCTTCTTATCGTAAATATCGTTTATAGGAGTTTGTGCCGGTGCGGAATTTTGCACGAACCCGTTTTCCTTTGGACGATTTTTATTTTTCTTTTTACGCTTAGGATTCTTGTCCCTAGATTCTACGACCGCACCCATAACGGTATCGGCCTTTTGCAGAAATTGTTCCGCTTCTTTGATAACGGCTTCCGGCCTTTTCTTATCGAAAGGCTTCGGTCCGCGGGAATCCCGATTGCGGTCCCGATTTTCTCTAGGACCGCGATCCTTATCCGCAGAATATCGATTGCCGTTCGAGGAGACCGGGCGTTCTTCTTTTTTGCGGAAACCGCCGTCGCGTCCTTGAGGGCGCTTACCATTTCCGTTTCTCTCGTGTCGTTGGTCTCTCCCTTTGGGCGCCTGATCGTATGCGTCTCCGGCAAGAAACGGTTCGAAAACGCCTTTAGGGAAATCCAATAATTCTTCGTCCACAGGCGTGACTTCTATCTTTTGCTTCAAATAACGTTCTATTTTCTCAAGCTCGTTATAATCGGTCTCCGAACAAAAGCTGATGGACTTGCCGAGTCTGCCCGCCCTAGCGGTACGCCCAATCCGATGAACATAGTTTTCGGTATCCTGCGGGAGATCGTAGTTAAACACGACTCCGATATTCTCGACGTCGATCCCGCGGCTCGCAACGTCGGTCGCCACCATGAATTTAAATCGACCAGACTTGAAATCCCTCATTAAGCGAAGTCTTTTTTTCTGATCCAAGTCGGAAGAGATTCCGGTTACCGGAATTCCGTATCTGCGGAGAGTCTGGACGATTCGAGGAATATTCGCTTTAAAATTAGTGAATATAATTCCTTGACCGTCGACTTCCGCGTCCAAAATCGCGTTCACCATATACGGAAGTTTTTCTTCCCTTCCTAGATGTACGAGTTTTTGATCGATTCTTTCGGTGATCAGCTTATCGGGATTAATCTGGATCTCCACCGGATCGTTCATAAAGCGATACGCTAATCTCATCACTTCGACCGATAAGGTGGCGGAAAACAAGAGGGTCTGTTTACGATTCCTGCACTTATGAAGCAACCAACGAATATCGTTGATGAAACCCATATCGAGCATTCGATCGGCTTCGTCTAGGACGAAAAACTCCACTTTGTCCAAGTCCGCGGTACCGCCTCTAGCTAAATCGATCAGACGCCCCGGTGTGGCGACGATGATTCCGTTTAGAGCCTGCAAATCGCGATTTTGCGATTTGTAATCGGTACCCCCGATGATCGGAACGACACGGTAGTCCGTGTACTTTAGGAGCTTCTCCGCTTCCTCGGATATCTGGATCACAAGCTCTCTTGTAGGAGCGAGTATAAGCGTGCTGACGCCTTTGATTCCCTTGGTCAGGATGTTGTGAATGATCGGAACAAGAAAAGCCACTGTCTTTCCTGTGCCGGTCTGAGCTAATCCGGTGATGTCCTTCCCCTCTATTCCATGGGGGATGGCCTTCTCCTGGATCGGTGTAAGCTCGACGAAGCCTGCTTTTTCGATGGATTTTTGCAGACTTGGTTCGAGGTTTAATTCTTCGAATTTCATATATTTTTAATCGCGATTAAGTGAAATGTGTCAGCATAGCATGCGAGATTCGCATAGCGGACAAACAGAGGATGAGTTAGATATTTTCCCTTCCAGCCCCGATCTCTATTAGGGTGGTAGGACATAGGTTTCTTATATACCGTGTGCCAACCGTACAATTTCAACATTTTTTTCAGGGAATTGGGGGAATAATCCCAAAAATGGTCGCTCGGGTGATTCCGAAACCAATCAGCCGGATTCGTCCGATAAGACGGTCCGAATAGGGAAGGAAGTCCTAAAAACAGGACTCCACCGGGTTTTACCAAATTTCCAATCCGGCCAAAAACCGTCTCAGCATCCCGAAAATGCTCGATCACGAAAAAGGCGCAGACTACGTCGAATTTCTCGTTCGGTAGGAACTCATCTTCCAAAAAGGAGCCCGATTTTACATCCAATCCCAACTGATTCTTTGCATAATCCGCTTCCGTGCGGGAAAGCTCTATACCTTTGACTCGGTATCCTACCTTTCGCGCCTCGTCTAAAAAAAAACCGGCCGCGCAACCGATCTCAAAAAGTGATTTTTGATTCGGATCTTGAAACGTCCGTAGAGCGGACAATCTTCGCCTTGCCAGATTCCGCACTTGGGGCTCATCTTCGTGATACGTTCTATTATACTGATTTTTGTACTCTTCCTGAAAGTATGAATCTTCATACTCTCGTTCCTTAGCGAGTTTATAAAAATGCAATCCCGTCCGACGACAAACCAAGTATGCGTCGGGATATTTCGGGTGGGGTTCCAGGTCTAAGATAGAATCCATTCCTCTCTATTTGTCCTTAGGATCTCTCGACAAGTTCTACGGTAAAGGAAAATCCTCTTGTTTTCAGTCCGAGCTCTCCGAATCTTATCCTTCTAAACCGCTTGAAAAAGCCGAAAGATCCTATGATACTAGGGTCCCTGGGGGAAATGTTTCAATGAGTGTTCTCGAAAGGATCCGATCCTTAGGTCATGAATTACCGCCTGAGCCGAAAGCGATAGCCGCTTATATTCCTGCGACCCTTGCCGGGCAATTCGTATTCACTTCCGGACAACTGCCGATGCGGGACGGAAGCCTGGTCTCCACCGGTACGCTCGGCTTTGATCTGTTAGTCAGCGACGTAAAACAAGCCACTGAACAGGCTACATTAAACGGCTTGGCGGCCATATCTGCGGTAATCGGTAGTTTGGACAAAATCAAGTCGATTGTGAAAGTCGGAGTTTTTGTCGCCTCCGCTTCTGATTTCACCGAGCAGCATCTTGTGGCAAATTATGCCTCGAATCTTCTTTTGGAAATCTTCGGGGAGGCGGGTCGCCATGCTCGCTTTGCGGTCGGTTGCATTTCCTTACCGTTAGGTGCTCCTGTAGAAGTGGAATTGACCGTCCTTGTGGATTAAAGACCGGATGTTCATATCCTTATTCAAAGATCTCAAGCTAGCCATACCCGTTCTTCCGATCGTTCTCCAAGGATGGCAGCGCTTCCTCCTAGGTCTATACGGACAATTTAAGGAATTCTTCTCGGAAAAAACCGGAAAAGAAAAAACGATTTTTCTACTGGCATTCGCTCAGTTCGTCCTGAGCCTTTCCAGCTGGGTCAGTTATACGATTAATTTAGGCGCCGAAGAATGGGAGAATATCCGAGTAGCGACGAATATCTTTTTCATTCTCCCTTCGTTTTTCGTCTTTTTCTTCGGCGGATTTTGGAGAAGTGATTGGCTATATAAATTCCTATTTATACTTCAAATCTTCGTCGGGGTGCTGTTGGGCTTGGGAATTTTAATGCCTGACGTTTTTTTCGTAAGCTTTATCAACGATGCGGATTACGATTATAACTGGAAGTTCTACTCGTTTTCCGGCATTTGGATTCTAACAACGCTTATCGTAACCACCTCCGTGAGTTCGAAAGAATGATTTTCCCCGGACAAAACCCGAGAAAGGTTTTAAGAAAAGATCAATAATCGAATATACCTAAATCCATTTTAGCTTCTTCGGAGGCCATGGTTCTCGGATCCCATTTCGGGGTCCATACGACTTCCACCTCGGCCTCGCTAACCCCTTCGACGCGAAGTGCGTTATCCTGTATTTCCCTTTTCATTTGCGGTCCCGCAGGACAGGCCATAGAAGTGTAAGTCATCTCGATTTTCGCCTTACCTTCCTCCACTTGGATTCGATAAATCAAACCGAGTTCCGCAACGGAGATGCCGATCTCCGGATCTTCCACCCTGCTGATTTCTTCGTATATCTTCTTTTCGATATCTGTTTTAGGTTCTTCTAATAAAGGCATTTTAATTCCCTGTTCGTCTTGCTGGATTATACGGCTTTCGGGGCCTTTTCCAACGCTTTTTCGAGAGTATTCCAAGCAAGGACGGCGCATTTGATTCTGGCGGGTAATTTTTTGACGGCTTCCAGAGACTCAAGGTCTTCGAACTCTTCGGGAAAATTCGGTTCCTTATCTTCCAACAGCATCCCCTTAAAGTCGTCCAATAACTTCCTAGCTTGGGATAAAGTCTTTCCGTATAGACAATCCGTCAGCATCGAGGAAGAAGCCTGCGATATCGAGCAACCCTTCCCTTGAAACCGGATATCCGCAATTCTATCGCCGTCTAATTTTAAAAAAAGCTCCACTTCGTCCCCGCAAAGAGGATTTACACCTTCTTGATGGAGGTCCGCATTCGGGAGCACCCCGTAGTGACGGGGATTCTGATAATGATCTAAGAGAACTTCCTTGTAAAGTTCATCGCTTAAGGACACGGCCGAAAATCTCCTTCACCTTCTTTAGACCGTCGAGAAGACTATCTACGTCTTCTTTTGTGTTGTAAAGATAGAGAGAGGCGCGACAAGTTCCGGAAATTCTCATAAAGTCCATAAACGGTTGAGCGCAATGATGTCCCACACGGATGGCGATTCCCTCTTCATCCAAAATGGAACCCACGTCATGCGGATGCACTCCCGGAAAATTGAAGGAAATCACCCCGCCTCGCTTCGTTAAGTCCCGAGGACCGTACAATTCCAAACCGCCAAAATCCTCCATTCTTTCCAGGGCGTATGCTAGAAGCTCCAGCTCATGGTTTCGAATCTCGTTCATTCCTACGGATTCCAAATACTCGATCGCAGCTCCGAACCCGATAACTCCGGCGATATTCGGCGTACCGGCTTCCAAGCGAGCCGGAAGATCCGCATAGGTGGATTTGTCCTTCCAAACCTTGGCAATCATATCGCCGCCTCCCATCCAGGGGGGCATCGCTTCCAAAATTTCTTCCTTGGCGTAAAGGACGCCCACTCCGGTCGGCCCCAACATTTTATGGGCGGAGAATGCGTAAAAATCGAAATCCTGTTTTTGAACCCGCTCGGGAAGGTGACAGACTCCTTGCGCTCCGTCCACCAAAACCTTTGCTCCTACTTCTCTGGCTCTCTTTACGATAGTGTCCAAATCGTGAAGAGTCCCGGTGACGTTGGACATTTGAGCCACTGCAACGAGCTTAGTCCGCTCCGTAATGATTTGATCAAGATTACTTAAATCTAATGTAGCATCGTAATTGAGGGGAATGAATTTTAGTACGGCTTGCTTTTCCTGTGCCAGCATCTGCCAGGGAACGAGATTGGAATGATGTTCGAGTTCGGTTAATACGATTTCGTCTCCCTCGTGGATGTTTGTTCGTCCCCAAGACTGGGCGACCAGATTGATGGACTCCGTGGTATTTCTAGTAAATATGATTACCTTGGCACAAGGTGCGCCGATAAATCGGGCGACTTTTATCCTAGCGAACTCGTATTTCTCGGTCGCCTTTTGGGAAAGAGCATACACCCCGCGGTGAATATTCGCGTTTTCCGTTTCATAGTATTTCCGCTCGGCGTTGATAACCGAATACGGTTTCTGGGAACTCGCCGCACTATCTAAAAATACCAACGGTTTTCCGTTCATCTCCGTCGAAAGAATCGGAAAATCAGCGCGAATTTTTTGAACATCGAAACTCAAATTGCCAGTTCTCCTCTTATTTCGGATTCCATAGGTCAATCCTCCAATTCCACTTCCACTTCGTCATCTACGATTCTCGTTCGAAATATCGGAAGATTCTCCACTGCCGGCATGCAAAGCGCCCGACCGTCCCGCACATTAAACTTTGCGAAATGCCTGGGGCAGGTGATTACGTCGCCTTTAAGCTCGCCGTGGGAAATGGCTTCCCCGTCGTGAGTACAGACGTCCTCGAACGCGCAGATCTCGCCGCCTATAATTGTTAGACCGATCCTGCTATATTTCGTCGCAACGACTCTGATCTCCCCTTCCTTCAATTCGGAAACTTTAACCAGCTTTCGATACGTCCCCATTAGGAATCCCCCAACATGCGCGAATGAATTACCTCCGTCAATTCCTCTCGGATCGACTCGGACGGAAACTCCCGGATCACTTCGGCAAGAAATCCTTCCACGATCATTTTACGCGCTTCCTCTTTAGAAATTCCCCGGGACGCCAGATAAAACAATTGTTCGTCGTCTATCTCTCCGACCGTTGCGCCGTGCTCGCATTTTACGCTATCGGCAAATACTTCCAGCTTTGGAATGGATTCCGCCCTGGCAGACCGATCCAAGAGAAGATTATTATTGATCTGAACGGCGCCTACATCCTTGCAATTTGCGGGAATTCTCAGGTTTCCCGTAAAAACATTATGAGCCTTATCTTTGATTGCCGTTCTATAAAGAATGGAACTATGTGCATGACTCTCTTCGTGCAAAATTCGAATCTCGGTATCCTGGAATTCCCGGTACCGCAACGGAGCCAAGCCGACGTATCTGGTCCATGCGCCCTTGCCGGCGACCTCGCCATCATAGAATGCCTTTCCCCTATATCCGCCCCAGGTCGCAATCGACGCATGAAATTTAGAGTCCTTTCCTTGGTAGGAATGAGTCGTTCGAAAGCGAAACGTAGAATCGCCTAAATTTTCTAGGCTGGAATACCTAAAGTCCGCTCCCGCTCCGGTCGTAAGCACGCTAATGCCGTTCATGAATAGAAAGCTTTGACTCGATTCGGATTCCCAACGTTCGAGAAATCCCGATGTTACTCCGGGCGGTACGTCGATTATCAGTAACGGTAAAATGAAATTCCCGTTTCGACACCCGACGGAAACTTCCGGAATCCGGCCCTCTAACGGAAGGTTCTTTAATTTTATATAATATGCATGAGTGAATCGGGAAGCCGCAAATAAGGAAACCCACTCGTTTTTGTAAAAGGATAAAAAGGATTCCAACGATCGAAGGACGATTTTTAGATTTTCGGGTTCCAGCTCGGATAGTTGCGTAGCTTCCGCGTACCCGTTCAGCGTAAATTCCAGAGAGGTCTGCGGACAGGGATCGGTAAAATCATCCAACTTGAAAGTGGAGAGATTCAATTTTCTCCAGGACTCCAGATGCGGACCCGGAAACGGAGCTTTTTCTAAAAACGAATTCGCCTTTGATCGGAATTCTTTTAGAGCGTCCGGCTCCCGTAGCGAGGAGAAATATTCCGAAAAGGATTCTTTTAGACGCATTCTTTCAATTCGTTCCTGAGAGAATCCAATCATATCCTTTCTCTTCCAGCTCGAGAGCAAGTTCTTTCCCTCCGGTTTTTAAGATTCTTCCCTGAGCAAACACATGCACGAAGTCCGGAGTGACGTAATTAAGCATTCTTTGGTAATGAGTTATTAGAAGGATGGATCGATCGGCGGATTTACTCCGATTGATCCCTTCGCTGATAATCCGCAGGGCGTCTATATCCAATCCCGAATCGGTCTCGTCCAAGACGGCAAGCTTCGGCTTTAAGAGGGCCATCTGGAGAATTTCATTCCTCTTTTTTTCGCCGCCGGAAAACCCGTCGTTAACGTAGCGAGCTACCCAAGAATCTGGAACATCGAGGGAGGCCATCGCGTCCTTCAATTCTTTACGGAATTCTTTTACCGGTAGATCTTTTCCTCTGACCGATTTCAGTATCGTCCTAAGAAAATTTCCGATCGTAACTCCCGGAATACTGGTCGGATATTGAAAGCAAAGAAAAATACCGGCACGAGCTCTTTCGTCCGTGGAACTTTCCAGAATCGAAGCGCCCTTAAAAAGGATATCCCCGGATAAAATCTTATATTTCGGGTGACCCATAATAACGTTGGATAAGGTGCTTTTACCGGAGCCGTTCGGACCCATAATGGCATGGACTTCGCCGTCGTTGATTACTAGGTCGACTCCTTTTAGGATTTCCTGGGTTTCTCCGGATTCGGTCTCGATTCCCGCCCGCAGACCGACAATACGTAGGTTTTCCGCCACTTAAGACTCCTGCTTGGGACTATGTTTTTATTCTATAGGCGGAGATCAATAGGAAAGAAGGACCGAGAACGGCCTGCGACCTAGAAACGGCGGGTTTTAGAATAGCTCCCAATTCAATCGTAAAACCAAAACGTAGTTCGATCCTAGAGTAAGGGTAAATAAGACATATTGTCGTTTGGTATCTATATCGTGAATGGGCTCCGTAAATCCCCATAATCGATTGGAATGAAACGATTCCGCCTTATGATGAATGAAGAAAGGCTTCCACGCGTAATTATTTCCTATCTCGGTCAAAAGCTTGATCCAAGGCACCTCGAACGAATCCCGTTGAAACGTAGGCGTAACTTGATAACCTTGCAAGTCGCAAACAAGCACGGAACTAACTTCCTTGGGAAGGGCGGATAAATGTTCTTCCAGTCCTTTCGTTAGGCCGTCTAGACTTCCGTTTTCCACGTCCTTAAAGATTTCTAAAAATTCGTCGGAAAATAATTTTTGCTTCTTCAGGTTCTCGACAATCTCCAAGAATCGTAGCCCCGAAAACTTCTCCAGGGAGTTCTTTAGAGTTTTATTAAATCTCTTCTTATCTTGGAAATCCAGCGCGGGTTTGGAAAAATAGAACCCCTGCAATAAATTCGCCCCCATGGAAAGAGCCAAATACAACTCTTCCTCCGTCTCCACTCCCTCGAATAAAAGCTGGGATCCTAGTCGCTGGGACATCTCGGAAATGGCAGCCAACACATTCTTGAAAGATCGCCGATTCAGACTCTCTCTCATGATCTTAATATCCACTTTCATGATATCCGGATGGATATAACCGATGCGTTCCAGATTGGAAAAACCGACACCTAGGTCGTCGACGGCGATCTTAATGCCTCTTTCCCGGAAAACGCTTACGATGTACAAAAGCTTTTCGATATTTCCTTCAAATTTGTCCTCCGTAATTTCAAGAACCATATCCGTCGGATTAATATCATATTTGTCGATCAAATGTAAAATATGAAGTCGTTTGATATCCAACACTTCTCCGCTATATACCATAGAAAGAAAGTTGGGCATCATGTTTAAGAACATCTTCGTTTTAAGACCCGTGTCTTTTAGATGTTTTATCGCCTTTTCTCTAATGATCCGATCGATATGAACCAATCTAACGGCATCCGTATCAGGATTGTGAAAATGATATCCGAGCGAATGATATTCCTTAGTCTCGGGGGAAAGCACTCTACCCAGAACTTCGTAGCCTACGATATTGCGGTTCCCGACATCCAGGATGGGCTGGTAGTGAGGCGAATAATAACCTTCCCCTAATGAGAGAATTTGATGGGACTCGTATTCTGCAAGCATGGGGAATTCCAGCGCTAGTAGAAACCGATAGAAGCGAGTCTACAAGCATATTTCCTTTCCGGAGGAGTCGAGAAAAGGGCGAAAGGAAGGAAAATTTCCCCGGTTTTTTCGTTGTATGGATTTGCGAGAGTAGAATCGTTTCTTTTCAGTGCGTCTAAAAATCCGGTGATGAACTAATCCATTCGGCGTAGAATGTCGCGTTTGTTTATCAAAAGCTAGACTAACAAGGAAAAGTCGATAAAACTTTTATGAAAGAACCTGTCGGATCTCTTCTTCATCCTTCCACCCTCGAGCCGCTATTCGGGACGTTTTCAGGTTCCATAATGATCGATAACTCTAGGGAATATAAAGCGGGACTCTTTTCCAGCCTGAGATCCGTCGATTCGGTTTTGGTCGATATTTTGAGCGAAACCGTCTTCTTGGAGCTTCGCATTTATAAAACCGTTTTTCGTTCGGGCGCCAGCCTATTCCTCTGGAATCGAAAGAACGGCTCCGTGCGAGAAATCCAAATTCAAGGTACGGGGAGCAACTCGTTCTTAAAGCAAGGAACGTTTAGAGACGGCTACTGGAGTTTTACCAAAGATAATTACCGATTTAACTTTCGGTTAGACGATACGATCCACCAAGGTTATACGCATTCCGCAGTCTGGGAAAGGGATTTGAATTTTCAGTTAGATGCCCTGGTTCAAACGGGAAGCAAATCCAAATCCTTACCGTTTTCAAGCATAGAGCCTTCCGGTAAGGATTGGTTTTTTACGACTCATTCCTCCGACCTCCCAGTTCAAGGTCAATTAGCCTGGAACGACTTATCGGTATCCATGGACGACCAAACTCTCGCTTACTCGGTATCGAAAGGGTATTCGGGATTCGCATTCCCTTTGGAAAGTCGGATCTACGCCGGAACCGGCGGAAAAAAAAGAATTCACTTTCATATTTCTCAGGACGGCAATGCCTTTCTCTGGCGGGACGGAATCCTGGAGTCCCTCGGACAAATTCATTCGGCAGCCATGGGTAAGAAGAAAATTCTCACCGATTCCGATTCGTCGTTTAAGATCGAACTAGAGCCTGCAGTAGAAGCAAGTTTCGAGCGACCGACGACCTGGGGAAACGGTAAATTTCGTAAAACGGTATTCACTGCCGACGGTTGGATAAAAACGAAGAACAAAAAAGAAAGCTTAAAAGACGGCATCGGAATTTGGGAAGAAATCGTATCGAAATCCTCCGATTGATCGAATCATTCCTCCGGTCCGACCCCGCAAACCTGAGCGACGATCTATGAATTCAAAATTAAATCCAGAACGACTTTACCGTCCATTTCTCCGGTTACCTCGTTCATGGCCCGTTCCGGGTGAGGCATCATGCCTGCGATCTTAAAGTCGGGCGAGCAAATTCCCGCGATATCGTCTAAACTGCCGTTCGGATTTTCACCCGCGTATAGAAAAAGAATCCGGCCTTCTTCCTTCAATTGTTTGCGTACTTCTTCCGAGGCAAAATAACAACCGTCCCCGTGGGCGATCGGAACTCTCAGTACCTGAGTTTCCGGAAGTTTACCGGTGATCTTATTCGCTTCGGAAGCCTTTTTGAGTCCGACGGTCTTGCAAACGTATTTTAGATTTCGATTGCGGATCAAAGCGCCAGGCAAATAATCCGCTTCCGCTAGAATTTGAAACCCATTACAAATTCCGAATAGTTTTCCTCCACGCGAGACATGCGCCTTCACGGATTGCATAACCGGAGAAAAAGGAGCCATCGCACCGGAGCGAAGATAATCGCCGTAGGAAAATCCGCCGGGGAGAATTACGATTTCGTATTTCTCCGAAAACTGATCCTTGTGCCAGATTTTATCCACCTGAGCCGAATAAAAAGTTTGAAGTACCGTAACGATATCGTTATCGCAATTCGAACCGGGGAACGTTATGACCGCAGCCTTCATGCAGGAATAATCTCGGAGCGATAGGTTTCGATGACGTGATTGACTAGTAATTTCTCGCAAAGTCTCTCGACCGTTTTCTTGGCCGATTCGATGTCGGGAGAATCGAGTTTAACCTCGATGTATTTTCCGACGCGAACGTCCTGCACCGAATTTTCTCCCAGTTCCGTAAGAGTCGTTTTTACCGTACTACCTTGCGGGTCCAGAACGGATTCTTTTAAAGTTACGTTAATTCTTGCGATAAACATTGCAGTAACCGGTCCTGTAATTCCTTATAAGCTGAGGCAAGTTCCAAAATCAAACTTCCCGGTAAATCCGGCGGAGGCGGCTGTTTGTTCCAACCGGACTTTTCCAAATAATTTCGGAGGATCTGCTTGTCCATACTGGGAGGCGTAGTCCCTTTCTTATAGGTTTCGACCGACCAATACCTTGACGAATCCGGAGTCAGAATCTCGTCGATTAGGATGACTTTCCCGTCCAGAATCCCGAATTCAAATTTAGTGTCGCAGAGCAGAATCCCAGCCTTACCTACCAGTTCGGCCGCACGGCTGTAGATGGAAATCGATTTTTCCTTAAGAATGTCGAAGAGCTCCGTTCCGATCTCGTCCTCCATTCTTTTTTCGGAAATATTTTCGTCATGCCCGCTATCGTTTTTAATCGCAGGCGTGAAAGCCGGCTCGGAAAGTTTATCCGACTCCGATAAACCGGAAGGTAGTTTCTTGAAGGCAAGAGTTCCCTCCTGCTTATATTCCTTCCAGCCCGAGCCGGAAAGATACCCCCGAACGACGCATTCGAAATCGATTCGCTTGCATTTCTTCACGAGCACCGAGCGACCGTCCAATTCCTCCGGGAAATCCCGAAACGGAGCCGGGAATCTAGAAACGTCCGTCGTTATGATATGATTCGGAACATCCTTAAAAAAACGGAACCATTCCGCAGAAATTCTATTTAAAACTTTTCCTTTGTCCGGGACCGTCTGCCGAAATACCATATCGAAGGCGGAGACTCTATCGGTGGAAAGTAAGATGAGTTCGTTTCCCAGATCGAATACGTCCCTCACCTTGCCCGTATAGTTGGGCTTTGGAAGTCTCGTCATCCTTGCAACACCACCAGCGCAATGTCGTCATCATGAGTGAAATTATTGGAATGAGCAAGAATCTTATCCAGACAAAAAGTTAGAATATCTTGACCGGAATCCACCGCTTCTTGAAAAATCTTTCTCAGATTCTCCTCCCCTAGAATATTATAATCTTTGTCCGTAATTTCGGTGGCGCCATCCGTATATAATAACAGCGAAAAACCGGGTTCGAAGGTGATCTTTCTAAATTCGTCGTGAGTGCCAAGATCGATCGGAATGATCAGCGGCCCCATACCGGGCAATTCTTCCACTTGACCATTCTTATAAAGTAATGGAGGAGGATGTCCTCCATTCGCGTATTCGAATACCCGATCCTCATTTAGAATTCCGTAAAAGAATGTGACGGAAAAATCTTCGGGTAGAATCTTTTCCAACTGCGCCCTTAAATTCGCGACCTTATCCTCGAGGCCGGATATTTTTCCCAAATTGGAGACCTGCATCTTTACCATCGCGGATAATAATGCCGCGGAAGGTCCGTGTCCGGAACAATCGGCGATGAACAAGTGAAGTTTTTCGTCTTCGACCCATGCATCTATAAAATCTCCGCCGATTTGCATCAAAGGATGAAAGATGGAATTAACTCGAATACCGTTCCATACCAAGGACTTTTCAGGAACGAGTTCCTGTTGAACCCGCCGAGCCATTACGAGTTCTTTTTCGTATTTCTTCTTTTGCTGCATCAGCTCGTCTTGAAGATTCTTGATTCGAATGAATGCCCGAATTTTCGCCACGAGTTCCTTGGGCTGAAACGGTTTGTGGAGAAAATCGTCTCCACCATGAGCGATCGCCTCGTCAAAACCCAACTCGCGATTATAAGCGGTGATAAACAGGATCGGCAAAAGTTTAAACCGATCGATTTCCCGTAGTTCTTTGCAAAAGGAGAATCCGTCCTGCCCGGGCATGCTTACGTCGAGAAGCAAAATGTCCACATGGTTCGTGGCTAAAATCGCCCGAGCCTCCTCGGTATTAATTGCGGTGAAGACCTGAAATCCGAGAGGCCTCAGTGTATGAACGAGTAGTTTCAAATTAATGTCCGAGTCATCGACCGCAAGAACGGCGTACTCGGAATATTTCAGCATGCTTTCTGTATTTGTTGCCGTTGACATAGTTTGGAAATTGCTCGCTCTCCGAATTGGAAATTAACCGGTCGTTTGGATTCGATTTCGACTCTACAGGATAGCAGCATGGATGCTATCTTTATTCCTCGTCGAGAGGGAGCTCCTCTCTGATTGCAAAAGTTTTATCCAGTCTATAAACAAGTCGATACAATACGAGAAAAAGAAGGTGATATCCGAGTACTCCCGCCCAAAATGCCGCCTTCATATCGGGATCCATTCCTCCTTTCCCGAGCACGGATTCCGGATGATTGCCGGGATTTTCCACCCAACGAATGGCGCCCCAGGTCATAATCGCGTTCGCAGTGCAGATTAAACTCAAGAAAGAGGAAAAAACGTATTTTTTAGAGGAATCCAGGACGAGTCCTCTCAGTAGAAAATACGCGACTAGGCTCAAAACTAGAACAAAGAAGGATTGTAACCGGGCATCCGTAAAATCCCAGGGAGTTCCCCAAGCACTGTACGCCCAGATCGGTCCCGAAAAAAGAACTCCTACAGCGAACAGCAACGAGATCTTATTCGCGGAAAGCGAAAGAGTGTCCCAGATTTGTTCTTTTTTCCATAAATAAACGACCGCGCAACAGGAGGAAATGACCGGACCATAGAGCGCGACCCAAGCGACCGGGACGTGAAAATAAAAAATCCGATGGGAAACTCCCTGATCCAAAATCGTAGCGGGATAATATAGACCCAAAAGTACCGAAAACGGAAAGAATACGAAAAATACGAGGCCGAGAATCCAATCCCAGATCGCATTCGAGAGACGAACAGTCATACTCCTATGAAGCTTGTTTCGGTCGTTTTGTAGGATCAAGTAGAATTACTCGTCGTCCGAAGTCATTTCCACAAGCAAGGCACCCATGGAAGCGTAAAAAGCGGAAAAGGCCAAAAGCAACCCGAGCGATCCCATCAGCGTGGAAAGGGGCTGACTCGCGAGTTTTCGTTCCGCTTCCATTCCGTACAAAAAAACCGGAATCGAAAACGGCACTAGCAATAAAGGCAATAGAATTTCTTTTAATCGGGAAGAAAGACTGATATGAGAGAGCCCGACACCTAAGAACGAGAGAGAGAGAATTCCCGGCAAAAAAAATACCAATTGGTTTCCGAATTCGGCAATATCCAAAGGGAATGCCGAAAAGAAAAGTGCAAACAATCCTAGGAGATAAATTCCCGTACTAGAAAGCGCGATAAAAACCAAAAACGATTTGGAAAGAAAAAGGATCCAGGGAGACAGAAACAGTCTGCTGGCAGTTCCTCCACCTCCTTCTCTTTCCTCCCAAGTAAACTGTCCTACGAGTACGAAGGACGCGACGAATAGCACGGCCCACTTTAAACCGATGAGAGTGACCCGATCCATCTTCCCGTTTCTCTCCAATGCGAAATGAAATAGGAAAACGATCGCGGAAACCAGCACGACCAAAGAAAGAATCCCATTGCTCGCTCTCCCCATTAGCCGGAGTTCCTTCTTTGCCAAAGAAAAGAAGACTTTCATTTGTTAGGCTCCCCCAATTCCAGAATTCCGGTCGGAACTCGTAAAACAAACGAGGGGTCATGAGTCACAAGCAACATCGCAGATTCTCTGCAGACGGATTCTAAAAGCGTTTTTGCGGCGATTGCACCCTCTCCATCCAAAGCGGTAAGGGGTTCGTCTAACAAGTATAAGTCGGAAACCGGAGCCAGTGTTCTGATAACGGCCGCCTTCTGTTTCATCCCGCGCGAATAGGAAGAAACGGGATCGTTTCTCCGATTCCATAACCGAAATTCTTTCAACCAAGTTTCTATCTCGGACGAATCCCGAAACGTTCCCGAGATTCCCCTAAAATATTCCAAATTTTCCTCCAAACTAAGCGTGGTATATAAACCCAACTCATGCCCGAGATAGGAAATCTTCGGATGAGCCTGGGACTGAAACCGGAAATTCGAACCGAATTTTCCGTGATGAAGAACCGAGCGTAATAGAGTCGTTTTTCCGGCCCCGTTTCTTCCTCTTACGAGCAGAGCTTCCCCCGGAAAAACCGAGAAGGATACGTTCTTCAAAATGGACTTTCGTCCGATACTATAGGAGAATCCCGAACATTCCAGGACGGGAGAGATTGTTTGTGTGCCAGCCAATGGGGACAATTTGGGTCAGAAAAGCGATTTTACAAGGCATAAATTTCTCCTTACTTGGAGCCAGCTTCCTGTCATTTCTCCTCCCTCAATCGGAACTTCGGGGGCAATTTAAAATCGGTGGGAAAGAATATGCGGGAGTTCTCTGGGGAGAAAACGACTTATTAGATCCGGAGTTCTACCAAGACGGCAGCTTGCTCCGTACGGATCAGGACTTTATTCTAGCCGCAGGACGAAACTGGAAGGGAGATCCTCCTCCCTCCAAGGGAACTTTCGAATTCGAAGGAAAGCAGATTCAAAATAGCGGCCTCTTCAATAATGAAGCGGTTCAACTGATACAAACCGCCGATTCCCAAAAGCGAAGTATCGCAATCAGAATGTTGGAAGCGGGAGTGCGTTTCGATCCCGCCTTTTTTGCCTTTCGGTATAATCTAGGTAGAGCATACCATATCAATAAGAACTACCAAAAAGCGGTTCTGCAATTCGAATACGCAACCGCGGAAGTCCCTCAATATTATAGAACTTACATTCATATGGGAGTGCTTTCCGAACTCCTGAACGAGCCTTTCCAAGCCGTCCTATTTTACAAGAAAGCGGTGGAACGAAATGCGTTTCAAACCGAAGCCTTGATACTATTAGCGGAGCATTATATTAAGACCGATTTGAAAAATAGGGCAAAGATCTATATCCAGAAAGCCCTGACCATCGATCAAAATAGTCCCGATGCAAAATTAGGATTGGCCCGCTTGGAACTCATGGGTGGCCGGGATTATTATGCATATAAAATCTTTCGAAACACGGATCTCCACGACGACCAAGGGAATCAGCGATCCTACAATAAGAAGTTTCATTTTTACTTCGCGGAAACTGCGAGTCGTATCGGCGATTATGTCACGGCTGCAAAGCAATACGAGGAATTACTGAAATATCCTAACGATCCTTTCTTTACCGAATTCTCCTCAAAAATCATAGAGCGGCGCAGGGACCTGGCTAAACGATTTGCGGAAATAAAAGCTTTGGACGAGGAAGCGGAAAAGGAACAATAAGTCGGTTCCGAAAAAGACTTGGCATTCGGGCGGAAATAGCGCATGCTTGGGTCGGAGGAACCGATGAAAAACCAAACCAGGCTTTTCGCATTGGCGACTCTCTTATTTGTACTTCCGCTTGCGGCCCAAGAAAAACAGAAGGTCAGCCAGTCGGACGTATTTCAGGACGAAACCAGCGAATACACCAAATCTCTTCGCAAAATCATCGGCGGGTTAGAAGCCACGATCAGCGAACGATTAAAAGATTTGGAACGCAAGCACGAGATACTCGTGGTTCTGAAGCCGGAATATGAGAAGCGCCAAACCATCGTCACGGAGGACATCCCCTTTCAGGTGCAGGACGGATACGAGAGCAATTTGCTCAAGTACATCATGTTTCAATTTGAAAGCGGAAAGGTGAAAGACATCACCCTTGCCTCCAAAAGTAAACGGATCTATTACGAGGTCATGTTCGAGAATAAGAAGATCGTCTTCAACCCTGCTAGCTTAAAGCAGAGTGAAGTGACTCATGAAGTTTTCGAAAAAACCGAGAAAACTCTTCTCAACGAAATGTCCCTCGAAAATCAAATCCGTGCGTTACGACTACTCGAAACTAGTTTACGCTCTTCGATCTATCGCATAGACGTGCTATTGGCTCTCTATAAAGACAATAAAGATAGAAAGAATTTGCGCGATATAGAATTCTAAACTATTTTCTACCTTCTCCGGGGGAAGCCGCGAATAAAAGCCGCGTTTCCTTCTCCCGGGGATTGAGGAAAATTTCCCTACTTGGTCCTTCTTCCACTAATTTCCCTGCATCCATCACTCCTATTCGAGTACAGAATTTAGACGCGGATTTTACGTTATGCGTCACCCAGAGTATCGTCGTCCCCTCCTCCTTTCGCAATCTGGACAAAGCGGAGAGCACTTCGGAATTTAAAATCGGATCCAATGCGGAAGTCGCCTCGTCCAAAAGAAGAATTTTCGGACGACAGACAAGCGCCCTAAGAAGAGCGAATCTTTGCAATTCACCTCCCGAAAAGGAAGAAGGCAATCGATTCCGATCTTTCTCTTCCAGCCCGAGTACAGGTAACCACTTTTGCAATAAAGAAGAATACTCGTTCTCTTCTCGAAACAGACGCAAAGGCTCCGAAAGGCTGGCCTCCATCGTCCAAACGGGATTAAAGCTCGAAGCGGAATCTTGAAAAACGGGTTGGATGGTCCGAGCAGGATGAAAGGACTTCTTTTTGCCGAAGAATCGAACCGTTCCGTCTAATAACCAAGAAGAAGGAAATGGAAGGCCCAAAAGAACGCGCAGCAGAGTGGATTTACCGGAACCGGACCGGCCCAGTATAGCGAGAAATTCTCCCGCATCCACTCTCAAGAAGATGTCGCTTAGAAACGTTTTGTCTGGCGAACGAAGGGAAACCCCTTTGACTTCCAATGCGTACTTAGGAAACGAATCGGCTGCTTCCATTCCATACCGGTTTAATGCTTGCCCAAAATTCTTACAACCAATCCTCTAAAGTCATGCCGATCAAAATCACGGAAGTCGGCCCGAGAGACGGGCTCCAAAACGAATCCCTACCCGTATCCACCTCCGATAAACTGATATTCATACATAAATTGGAAGAGGCCGGTCTTAGAAATATCGAAGCCACTTCTTTCGTTAAGAAGGAAGCGATTCCGCAGCTCTTTGACGCAAAAGAACTTTCGGCTTCCTTAAACTTGAACGGAAAAACGAATTTTAGCGCTCTCACACCGAATTTAAAAGGTTACCAAGCCGCAAACGAAGCCGGCTATAAGGAAGTCGCGGTCTTTACTGCGGCTTCCGAAAGTTTTACGAAACGGAATATCAATCGAACGATCGCAGAATCGATCCAAGGGTTTACGGAGATTTTTAGGGAAGCGAATAAAGACGGGATTCGAGTCAGAGGATATGTTTCCACGGTGATCGATTGTCCTTACGAAGGAAAAATCGATCCTAAAAAAGTCCTAGAGGTCGCCAAGATCTTATTGGACCTAGGAGCTTACGAAATTTCCCTAGGGGAGACGATCGGTACTGCGGTCCCTATGGAAGTGCAGGCCTTACTGGAGACAGTCTTGCAGGAAATTCCTGCGGAAAAATTGGCCGGGCATTTTCACGATACGTACGGGATGGCAATTGCGAACGTTCAAAAGTCGTACGATATGGGGATTCGTTCCTTCGATTCCTCTTCGGGCGGATTGGGAGGATGTCCCTACGCAAAAGGCGCCTCCGGTAATTTAGCTACGGAAGATCTATTATATTTCCTGCATAAATCCGAAATTCAAACCGAAATCGAATTGGATAAGGTAATCGAAGCCTCGTCCTTTATGGAAGGAGTATTGAATCGTAAACTCGCTTCCAGATCCTATATTGCATCGAAAGCAAAGGCTAGTTCCTAAGGAAATGGCCTACGAGAGTCGCATACGACGAAATTTTCAGAAACTATACGAGGCTTACACCCGCCCCGAGTTTTTGGACAGCGACCCCCTATTCCTTTGCTATTTGTATAAATCCCCGGAAGATAAGGAATTCGTAGGAATTCTTTCGGCCTTATTCGCTTACGGAAACGTCTCCTCTATCCGCGGATTTCTTTCCCGACTTCTTACGCCCATGGGAGACAAGCCTAAGTCATATCTACTTTCCGAAGGAACTCGAGTTTGGAAAGGAAAATTAGGACCGTACCGATTTCAAAAAGAGGCGGATATTCTTTTGTTCCTGGAAGGATTACGGATCGCTTATGAAGAAACGAAACGGATCGGATCTCCCTACCTAGAGCCTTGGTTTTCGCCTCTGGAAGGAACCGACTCGAGGTTGGAGAAGAGAATCGCCGGATTTCAATCTAGATTCGGCGATGTCCTTTCCCGGATTAGTGCAAAATGGAATACGTACGGCCTTAATTTTCTGATCGGAACCGGAAAGGAAGCCTCGGCATATAAGAGATATTGCATGTATCTGCGCTGGATGGTGAGAAAAGAAGCGCCGGATTTGGGACTGTACGATACCATTCATCCCCGTGAGCTCGTATTTCCGCTAGATACGCATATCAATCGCCTGGCGGAAATTCTCGGAGCCAGCGCAAGGAAAACCTCCGATTTCAAGAAATCCCGCGAAATCACGAATTTCTTTTTAAAACTTTATCCCGATGATCCGTTGCGAATGGACTTTTCCTTATCTAGATTGGGAATACTGAGAAAATGTAAAACGAAATATATTCCGGATCTATGCGAAACCTGCGAAGTCAAAAATATATGCGGAATTTACGCCGCAAAATGAATGATGCAAAGCTTGCAATCGTTCCTTTTCATCCCAGACTCGAGGATCGTCTGCAGCGAATCCCCCGACTTAAATCCCGAGACTGAAGACGAAATTCCGTGCGAAAAAAGAAAGGCCGTTTTGAACCCGAGTTTTCGCAAGAATATTATAAAAATTGAATTTGATTGGGATGCAGGTCGTAGAAAAACGAGTGGTACCGCCACGGGGAATTGAACCCCGGTTACCAGGATGAAAACCTGGTGTCCTAACCACTAGACGATGGCGGCTTTTCGGACTTGTCTTTGGTCCTGAGTCGTCTGGGATTCGAACCCAGGACCACCTCATTAAAAGTGAGGTGCTCTACCAGCTGAGCTAACGACTCGGACCGTTACGGAACACGATATTTTTTGGACCTCGAGAGTCAAATGATTTTCAAAGAGTTTTTTCCTCATCTTTCTCGAGGGCCGAGACTTCGCGTTGCAATGTTTGAACGAAAAAGAAATTTCGATCCTCTTACGGAATAAATTTCCTTGGGCGCCTCCCGTTTGCGAACGGGACCGGGCTGCTACGGGTTCGGACAGTCGTCCTCATCCAACGCGATTCTTACGTAACGGGTACCATCGTAAAAGTTCCCCGCGTTGGACAAGCCCTGCGCATCCCTGGCGCTAGTACTAAAGAATTTATTTTTTAAAAACCGGAAGCGATCGTGTCCTTGCGATCCGGTCCAGTAGAGATCAGATCGATGCGGACTCCGATCAGTTTTTCCAAAGTTCGGATATAGTCCTTACAGGTTGACGGTAATTTATCGAAATCGCCGATCCCGGTTATATCCGTTTTCCAACCAGGAAATTCCTCGTAAATGACTTTGACGTCCTCAAGTCCTTGAGAAGGAAAACATTCCAATCTTTTGCCGTTCCTTTCGTACGCGACTGCGACCGGAATCTTATCGTAAGCGGACAAGACGTCGATCTTCGTCAAAGCGATCGAAGTAAGACCGTTGATCCGCACCGCATGACGCAGGACTTCCGTATCGAACCAACCGCATCTGCGAGGTCGACCGGTTGTGGCTCCGTATTCCGCACCCAAAGTCCGAAGTTTTTCTCCTTCGTCACCGAGAAGTTCCGTCGGGAAAGGACCTTCTCCCACACGAGTCGTATACGCTTTTGTGATTCCGATTACGCTCTTTAAATGATGGAAAGCGATTCCGGATCCGATAAAGGCTCCGCCTGTCGTCGGGTTGGAACTGGTTACGTACGGATAGGTTCCGAAGTCCACATCCAAACCCGTTCCCTGCGCGCCTTCCAGCAGGATTTTCTTTCCTGCCTTGAGTTGATTTTCCAGATAGTACGGCGTATTAATAATGTTCTTACGAACCTTGGAAAGAAAGAGTTTCAAAGAATCCAGGATTTCCTTCGTGGAAATTTCTTCGATTCCGTACAACTTGCCGATTTCATAATTCTTTTCGTCCACAAGATGTTTTAAACGTGATTCGAAATCGTTCTCCAAAAGATCCCCGACGCGGAGACCGATCCGCATCATCTTGTCGGCATAACAGATTCCGATTCCTTTCTTAGTCGTTCCGATTTTACGCTCCGGAGTGCAATTGTTCTCCCTTGCGGAATCGATCAAACCGTGAAACGGAAAAAGTAAATGGCAGGAATCGCTGAGCAGAAGTTTTTCATAAACGGGGAATCCTTCCGCCTGCAATTTATCGCATTCTTCCACAAAGAACGCGGGATCCAATACGACCCCGTTTCCGATCACGCAGACCGTTTGATCGTAAATGACTCCCGAAGGAACCAAATGAAAAACGTATTTTTTCCCGTGGACCACGACGGTATGTCCGGCGTTCGCCCCGCCCTGATAGCGTACGATGATATCCGTATCTTTTGATAAATAATCGATTACTTTTGCTTTGCCTTCGTCACCCCATTGGGTTCCGACTACTAATGTTGCGGGCATAGGATTCTTTCCTTATTGTGCGTTCGCACTGAAGAGGTACTATTCGTTTTCAATCGGTTTTTCACACGTTTTCTAGGCTATCCACATTGATTGCATAGCCGCAGGCATCCTTTTGTATTCCTGAAAAAAGCTCATAGAGATGATCGTACGCGCCACCCGTAACGACCGGTTCCGAATAACCTTCTAAATATCCCTGAAACACAAAGCCCGTATAGTATTCTAAATCCGGAATAAGCGTAAAGTCCAGGCAATACCGAAAATTCGATCCGGTTTTTATCGAGGAAAGAATCTCGCGGGTTTCCGCCAATATTTCGATGGATTCCGCCGGAAGATTAGAATTCGAGAATAAAGAAACCGGATCCTTGCTTTCCCGAGAGAAACCGAGGCAGAGAGACTCCAGAACCGGTAGAATCCTGGCTCCGTTTTTTTTACCTAAGAAGGATCGAATCTCCGGAAGATTTTTTCTGTATAGCAAGAACGACAATTGTCTTTGCTCCAAGGGAGAAAGGCCGAGGGATTCCACGATGGAGCGAAATAAATTTACGTTTCCGAGAACGATCGTCAAGGGGGAAGAGAGAGAAAGAGCGGAAAAAAGGTCACTGATCTCCTCCAAAAGCCTGAGAATCGCGGAACTTCCGGACCCACCTAGATTTTCGGCACCTATCTGCAGAATTTCTTTTCTAGATCCGCTCGTTCGACCATAGTCCCGAAAAATCTTTCCTTGGTAGAAGATACGTTGGTTTTCTTTGCGGTGCGCAAAACCGGCCATCCCTTTTACGGCTTGTACGGTCAAATCCACGCTGGGGGAGATCTCATTTCCGTCCGAATCTCTAAAGCGATAGAGTGCGCTCGAATCTTCGGCGGAAACGGTAAGAAGAAAGGAAGAAGAGTAATCGAACGAAGGTAAAAAAACTTCGGAGTAGCCGAAACCACGTAGTCCGTCACCGAGCCGATCGAGGAGCCTCCGCCTTTCCAGACTTTCGTCCGGCCCCAGAAAATGGAAGCCGTCCGGAATCCATTTCTTTTCGCTGAACTCGGGAGGATTATGTGTCATCTTATTTTTGCGGAGCCCCAAAATACAGTTCGGGATGACAAGGATAGAATTCAAATCGTTTTTCCCAAAAAATAGAATGACAATTCGAGTTCTGGAAGTAGAAAGTATTCTCCGGAAAACTCGGGCTTCCCCTGGAAACCAATAAAAGGCCAGGATCTATTCCGGAAAAATCCGATCCAAACCTCGATCAACCGCAAATTCAATTATAGAGGCATCCTTAGTATGGCCGAAAAAGAACAATCCCTAGGCAGATGGCAGAAAGAATTCTTCGAAAATATTCATCTGTTTAAACGATCCGGAATGAGCGAAGAGGAAGCCAAGAAAATCCTCCAGAAATTTTTATATCTTTCCTCCGTCACTCCCATGCCGCCCGCAATGGAAGTATTTAAGGACCCGAATTCATTAGAACAAGTAGGCGTTTATACGGCTCCGGAAAAAAAAGCCCGGGAATTCATGATCGAGTTTCTTTCTCCGATTATGAAATTCTTTACGGTGGAAGGAATCGAAAATCTGGCCGCCTTAAAGCCGTTAATCGGTAAATATCCGTTAACTCTCATCTCGAATCATTTAAGCCATCTGGATGCTCCGGCTATCTTTCATTTGTTATATCATGCGTCCCCTGAAGGGCGGGCGGTGGCGGAACAACTGGTATTTATTGCGGGCCGCTTAGCATACGAACCGGATTTTACCCGTCTCGGTTTGTATATGTTCGGCACTCTTCTCGTATGCTCCAAGCGAGATATGGCGGATAATCCTAGCCTTTCCGATCTGATGACTAAGATCAATATGAGAGCCTTCCGCAATTCTCAAAAACTGCAGAACGAAGGAAAAATCGTAGCGATCTTTCCCGAAGGAACGCGCTCGAGAGACGGTCGTCTCATGCCGTTTGTGGATACCGTTTACCACTATGTAGCCAACAAAGTGGTACTTCCAATTTCATTGGAGAAGACCGACAAAATACTGCCGACCACAAGCCTTTTATTCAATCAGGTCGCGGGTAAATTGGTAATCGGAAAACCGGTACTCGTGGGTGATTTATCTACGAAACAAATGCAAACGTTTCCGAAGAGTATAGAACATCTTCCCTTTCCGGAGCATGGCGACAGAAAACAGTTTTTAATAGATAATTTGGCGCTACTGGTCGGCCAGAATCTGAATAAACACCAGCATGGAATTTATCGCAATCTGTACAGTGCGGATTCCCGGGACCAAAACAAACTGATCAAAATTCCGAAAGATCCTAAGGAAAAGATCGTCGTTATCGGAAATAGTAGCATGGGTATCGCAGTAGCGACCGTTCTTGCTAATAAAGAAGTCCTGGTGCAAGTGTATCATCCGGATAGCGCTTACACGTCTCAATCCAACGAAGAACGAAGGGATCTAAAAAACTATTCCCTCTATAAGCTTCCTCCGAATCTTACGTTTACTTCCGATCCCGAAGCTTTACGGGACGCGACTTTGTTCATCCAAGGGACAAATCCTTGGGAAATCCACACGGTCTATCCCGAACTCCAGCCGTATTTAACCAAAAATAAAGCCCCCTTCTTTAACGTAGTTAAGGGATTTACGAGTTCGGGTCTGATTCTAGACGATCTTCAACAGGCTCTAGGAATCGAAGATGATCGAATCGGAGTTATTTCGGGCGCTTCCTATCCCGATCAGATTATGGAAAGAAAGATCTCCGGTTTTGAAATCGCGGCGGCCAATGAAACTCTCATCCCGCGTGTTCAGAAACTTTTAACCACCGGTTATATTTTTCCTAGACCGGCCATTGTTCCCACCGATTATAAGGGGCTTCAATTGGGCGGAGCTCTGAAAACGATTTATGCTCTTGTAATGGGAATCGTTGAAGGCTATTTCAATCAGACTCTAGGCGGTAACGTGGATAATTCCCTATTCCATCTTTCGAATCGCTTTTTCAACGAAATGGTGAAAGTCGGAGTTCAGATGGGAGGACAGCCGGAAACATTCCAAGGATTGGCGGGCCTGACCGATTTCATGCTCTCTTGTTTCGGAACCGATGCCAAGGATAGAAAGACGGGATATGATATCGCAAACGGACATCCTTCCGAAAAGATGTCCAACGGGTTTTACGGATTAAAAGTGATGCCGAATCTGATGAAAATCGATCCGGAACAAGTACCGATCATGTTTGCCGCGTACGAAGTCGTGATCAATAAAAAGGACGTGCGAAAAGTGGCGGAAATGATGGAAGAACGACTTTCCCGAGTATAACGAAATCGGTTATTCCGAATCCGACTGAGCCTTTCCGTTCACGAATAAGTTAATAAGCTCGTTTGCGAGAATTTCGATTTCGGCGGCCTTGTCCGTTAAAATTTCGAAAGTCTTGATGACGGCAGTATCGATCGTTTCCTTGGGAACGCCGAACGTGGAAAGCCCCAACCGTAATGCGGTATTTACCATTCTGTTTCGATCCACGGCTCCTACATATAAGGCTTCTTCCAATAATGCTTGGAACATTCCTCTAAATGCATGCGTTCTAATCAGATACTCTTCATGATCGAAATCGGGATTGTACTTTCCGAATAAGAATGCGTTCCGAGCCGCACCTCTTTGACCGATCATCTCTAGCACACCGTGCGTCCGATAAGCGGCCAAGTATGTTTCTGCAATCGACTTCTTCTTATGGATTATATAAAGCTGAAGGCCGATCTCTAAAGCAAACACAACCGGCGGATCGAATTCTCCTGCAAGACGCTCCGCAGTTTCGGACGCTTCGGAAAAGACCTCGCTTGCAATCGCAAAAAGTATCTCTTCCTTATTTTTAAAAAAGTGGTATAAACTTCCGGTAGTAATGCCGGCTTCGTCAATGATTCTTCGGATGGTCGCCTTTTCGTACCCTTCCGAAACGAAAAGTTTGCGGGAGACCTCAAGAATTTTCGCCCTGACCTTATTCGATTGTTCTACTCTTTTCATGCAACTGGAAGCGATTCCTTCCTACGATTTACTTTCGACCGCTTGAGAGTTCAAATCTTTTTAATAAGAATTCAATGAATGATGTATTTTGCTTCTATCCATTGAGGAATAGAAAAGCATGTTATAGTTTAACACGGATTTATCGCAGAATGTTCACAATCAAGGAAAGGAAAGAATGGCAATACTTCGACTTCTATATGGAAGATTATAAGTTAAACCATAATCGAGGTTAGTCGGCGCGCACCGCACCGACTCCTCATAAATCCACGTAAGGCGAAAGACCTAGTTCGTTTCGGAAAAGAACAGGGTCAAACGCCTAATTCGTTTAGCCAAGTAAGAATACGGTTTGCCACCTTCTCCCAACCGGAGTCGAGCATCATATCATGCGTCATATTCGGAAAAATCTCAGCTTGAGTTCGGTACGATTTGCCTGTAGCTAAGACTTGCGAAGGGGAAAAGATCGTGTCCTTCTCGGCACCTAACACCAGTATGGGGGTCATAACACGTTCCGGTTTCGGTAATTCAAAAATCATCATATCCAAAAAACCGAGGAACGATTCTTCCTGCATATTTTGGAAATATTTCTGGAGTGCGTTCTTCTTTATCTCGGAGGAAAAAAAAGCTTCCTGGCATAGATCCGGCGTGGAAACAACGTTATACAGACTCCAAGTAAAGGTTGTCTTTAAAAAGACAAGCGGGTGCTTACGCGCGAGCCGCAAAGTGGTCGCCAACACACCCGTAGGTGGAACGGACGCCAGCAAAACGGCCCCCGGAGTCGTATGCTTTTCTAGATATTTTTGAACCACAAGACCTCCCATCGAATGTCCGATCAGAATCGGCGGACTAGACAGTTTGGATATGACTTGCTCAAGGTCCTCAACATAATTGGAAATACGGTGAAAGCGAATCCCCTTTTTACCGTCGCTTTCTCCGTGACCTCGTAAATCAAACGCGTTCGCTTCGAAACCTTTGGCGGCGAAATAGGGCAAAAAGAATTCGTCCCAGCACCAGGCGCCATGCCAAGCCCCATGCACAAAGACTAAGGGAATCCGATGTTTCGATTTTTTTGTTGGACGACGAACGATTGTGTTAAGATTCATATTTCCCCGGTTTTGAAAGAATTTTCCGTGAAGATTCTCAGAAAGCAAAAAAGTCGTCAATCGAAGCGCGGATAAAGTGCGGTTTTGAGCCAGCTCCCACGCGGAAGACTGAGGACAGAGGACAGATGCGTTCGCTTTCAGAGGACTGAAGACAGAGGTCAGACGCGCTCGCTTCGCTCGCGCTAGACAGAAGCTGCTAGACGTTGGAAATGCTACAGAGGACGGGGGACAATCCACTGATTCCTCACTCCAACATAAATCGTCATTTACACAAAATTGCTGACACCCCCCGGGTTTCCATGCTCTAGAGAAAGATTCTTATGCTAACAGTGGATCTTTCTTCGGCCCTCCGTTCTCTGATACCTCGCTCCAACATAATTCGTTTTCAGAGGACAGAGGTCAGAAGACAGACGCGTTCGCTTCGCTCGCGCTAGACAGAAGCTGCTCAATGTTGGAAAGGCAGCAGCGGCAGAGGAAAAGATCTACTGCACAGGAGTTCCAACATAATTCGTTTTTAAAAAAATTGTTGTCAGGGTAATAGAAATAATTATCTGTCCTCTGTTCCTCTGCAGGAGATCATCCGTTCAAATGCGCAAAATGCCGTTGATTCGATTTATATAACTCTCGAAAGACTTCAAAATTCTTTTGGTAAACGGCTTTGTTGGCCGGATTCGGCAGCCATCGGTCCTGCACCGGAATTAAATTGCGAATATCTTTAAAGGAGGCAATTTTGCCCAATCCGAGTGCCGTAATTGCGGCAGCCCCGGTTGCCCCTGCATTTTGAGGATATTCGGTCGTTTCAATAATTCTACCCGTGATATCGGCCAGAATTTGGCAGACGATCGATGAACGGGCCACGCCTCCTACAAATCGAATGGTCTTAGAAGAAGGAATATTCTTTTCGGACAACTCCAAAATCCATCGTTTATGGAATGCGATTCCTTCGATGACCGCCCGAATGAGTTTTCTTTTTCCGGTGTTTAACCCGATATTAAAGAACATTCCTTTCGTTAGCGAATCTTCGAAAGGACACCGATTCCCGTGGAGCCAGGGCGTAAAAATCACTCCATCACTTCCGGCAGGTGTATCTCTGATCGATTCTAATAGAAATCCGAATAGACTTTCATGAACTGCATCCTCGCCTTCCGTTACATTTCTTTTTTCCAGATACACGTCGATTTCATCCAAAGCGAGATGATCTTTTACCCATTGCAGACATTTGCCGGAAGTTTCCTGTTCCCCGAAATAATTATAATGCTCGGGTCGAGCTCCCACAATCGAGGCGATTCTTGCATTGATATCCACTTTTCTCTTCCGGGTCACGGTAGAAACCCAGCCGGAGGTCCCCGAATAAATATGAGTGTCTCCTTCCTCCACCGCGCCTGCACCGATACCGATCAACGATGCGTCTCCTCCGCCTCCGAACACCGGAATTCCTTTCCTTAACCCCAATTCGGATGCCGCTAGGGGAATCAACTCACCCACTTTATCCGTAGAAGATACGATTTCGGGTAAATGTTCCAACCGAACCCCGAACATATTACAAAGACCCTTGTGCCAGCCTCCTCTGCCTGGACGCGAATCAAAGAGAAACGTAGCAAAGGCGGAATCAGCCGTCATAACGGCTTTGCCCGTACATCGTGCGATCACGTATTCTTTGACATCCAACCATTTATGGACGTTCCGAAAAATTTCCGGCTCCCTTGCCTGGACCCATTTGTATTTCCAAAGAGGATCCTTTACGCTACCCGCAACGGCGCCTGTGATTTGCAAGGAACGTAAAAGCTTGAATGCGTTTAGTCCTTCTATCTTAATTCCGGTTTCGATCCCATGATGCATTTCATCCTTAGCACGCTGATCCATATAACTCATGGCCGGACGAAGCGGTTTTAGCTGAGAATCGACTAAAACCAATCCCTGCATCTGAGAGCAGAATGAGATCCCCGAAATTTTTTCGGAATCAAACCCGGTTTCTACAAACAAGCGGCGAGTGGTATCACACATCGCTTGCCACCAATCGTTCGCATCCTGCTCGACTCCCCCGTTTTCCAGAATGGACAATTCATATTCTGCCGTGGTCGAATGCAGGAGTTTGAGCTTATCCGAAATTTCAAAGAGGCAAGTTTTCGTACCTGTCGTACCGATATCGTAAGTCAAGATATGAACTACGGAATCTTCCCTCATCGTTTTCTGTTCCCCTTTAAAAATAGTCGATCGGAATAAGTGAGCACTCACTCACATTAGAATGAAGCGGGAAGGAATGGCAATCATTTTTCCTGGAAAACATTCGGAGAGTTCGCCCGAGGAAGTCCAATTCGTATCCTGTTTCCGGAGAGTCGAATGAAACTCGTATTACTCAAACCTCTATCCAGTATCGCGCTCCTGTTGCTTCACGTCCAGGCCGTCGTCGCTAAAGATAGCAATAAGGAAGCGTTTCATAAACGAATCGTTTTGGAATTTTACGAGGCGGCGATTAATCGTAAAGATTATGATCGAGCTTCGACATTTTTAGGAACTCGATATATCCAGCATAACCAAACGGCCGCCGATGGAAAAGACGGGTTGAGGAAATTTCTCGCTTTCTTAAAGGAAAAATTTCCGAATTCCCGCAGTGAAATTAAGAAGGTTTTCACCGATGGGGATTACGTAATCTTGCACGTACATGCCGTTCGGGAACCGGGAACGAAAGGAATCGCCATTATGGATATATTTCGCATGCAAGACGGAAAGATCGTCGAGCATTGGGATGTTCACGAGGAAATTTCTTCGACTCCGGCCAACGATAACGGGATGTTTTGAGAAGCGAGTATTCTCTCGCTCGGATTTCGATAGGAAATCGTTGTGTCGCAAGGTAGATTATACTTCACTTATATATCTCTTACATTTTACTGAGACGCTTCGATAAACAGTATATCATAATAAGCGGAGATCCATACCGAATGACGTTTGATTCATTCTCAAAAACGTAAATTGCTTGGAAGAGAAAAGAAGATAACTAAATACTGTCAAGAATCGACAAACAGTCGCCCGGAATTACATTCATTCGATTGATCTCCGGTTCAAAACAGATAAAATGCATGAATGCTTTCGACACGGGGAAAGAGAATGGATGATCAGCAAGTAAAGGTTTACGGATACAGATGGATTGTTCTCGTGCTGTATTCTTTGATTACCGCCATCATCCAAATTCAGTGGCTTACCTTCGCTTCCATTGCAAGGGATGCAAAACAATTCTACGGCGTCAGCTCCTTCGAAATCGATTTACTATCGATGATCTTCTTGGCGGTATTCGTGGTAATGGCGATACCTGCCTCCTATATCATCGATACGTACGGAATCAGAATCGGCATCGGAATCGGCGCCGTGATTGCGGGATCCCTCGGTTTATTTAAAGGATTGTTTGCGGAAGATTTCCGAGTAGTTATTGCATGCCAAATCGGTTTAGCGGTCGCCCAACCTTTCATCATTAATGCCGTCACGAAAGTAAGCGTGCTCTGGTTCCCCATAAATGAACGAGCCACCGCAGTTGCACTAGGTACATTAGCTCAATTCGTAGGGATTATAATCGTGATGATCGGTACTCCTTTACTAATTGGAGGAGATAGGCCCGACCCCTCGAGAATTCCGGAAGCAGTTTTAATCTATGGAATCGCTTCTTTTATAGGGGCGGCCCTATTTCTCGCTTTCATCAAGGAAAGACCTCCGACATCACCGAGTACTCACGGAGAAGACACTAGAATCAAAGTCTTTGCCGGACTCAAGCATATCCTTCGGCAAAAAGATATGCGAAAAGCTTTATTATTGTTCCTGATCGGTTTAGGAATTTTTAATGCATTGAGCACCTGTATAGATCAAATCTGCGAAAGCAAGGGCTTAAACGTGGAGCAAACGGGGCTCGTCGGCGGTATTATGCTTATCTCGGGGATTATCGGAGGAGTCGTATTCCCGCCCATCTCCGACGCGATCGGGAAGCGCCAACCGTTTCTTGTCGTATCGATGATCGGATTTTTACCCGGAATTCTACTCCTCACATTCGGAACGGAATATTCCGTTTTATTAATAGGATCTTTCTTGATCGGGTTTTTCCTGCTAGGCGCCGGGGCGCCGATCGGTTTTCAATATTGCGCCGAAATCACCTCACCGGCCCCCGAATCCTCTTCGCAAGGCTTATTATTATTGATCGGTCAAATTTCGGGGATCGGTTTTATCGTAGGTTTAAACGTTATAGGTAGCTTAGAATTTATGAAGGCGTTCGTTGCTTTATCGATATTTAATATAGCTCTCACCTTCTTTTTGAAAGAATCTCCGATGATGGACTGGGCGACAAAGGAAAAAAGTTCCGTATTGCACAAATGACATCGGTTCGGAAGCGCTTAGCGATTTAATCCAAGTATGAAGATTTCGGTTAGTTTCATTCTTCTAACAGAGCCGGTTAACCGATCGCCAAGGCTCTGCGAATGAATTTCATCAGACCTTCTATGACTTTCTCATCTTGATCGAAAATATTCGATCCGAGATAAATCTTCATCCTTTCCCTATAATATTCCGACGCATACGAAAATTGCAGCGTCATAAAAAGATTATCCAGGCAGAACGCGAAAATATCCTCCTCAATATCCCTGCCGATGATTCCTTCTTTCTTTGCTTCGGACAGTAATGAAGTGTAAATTCCTGCGGAAACGCTTTCCAATTCGGATGAAAGTCGACGAATCAAATCCGAATTCCCTTCGGACGTCATCTCATTATAAAGCCTGATGATATCCCGGTTTTCCCTGGAATGCCGTTGAATAATACGAAGAATACTTTCGATCTTTCCGAAAAGATCCTTCTTTTCCTCTATGACTTTTTCCAAAGTTCGCTCGAGTTGGTTGATTCCGTGACCTACCGCGGTTAAAAAGAAATCTTCCTTCGTTTCAAAATACTTAAATAAAGAGCCGACGCTAATTCCGGCTTTTCGAGCGATCGTATTGGTGTTTGCACTTGTAAAACCGCGATTCGCAAATTCGGCAATGGCCACCGAAAGAATCCGGTTGCGTTTCTCTTCCGGAATCCGTTCAAACGTTTCGCTATAATATTTCGTTGGCATCGATGAAGTCAATTTAGCCTAGCCTCCCGGTGGCTGGAAAAGCGGAACTTTCCAAACTCTCTATAGCTTTTTCAGCTTTTGGATTGTCTGAGCATTTTCTAGTTGACGGTGAGTGAGTAGTTACTCACCGTCAACTAGAATTCAAAGAATAATGGAGAGGGACATGGCTACCGGCTTTTCGATATTCAAATACCCTGATACTCAGGAAATTTATCGCCAACTCAAGGCACTCATTTCACAGCCGATTCGTTCGGTCAAGAAGAACGAGCTGCAAGCCTATTTAAACGACTATTACGAGAAGAAATGTGCTCGTTCAAAGGCAATGATCCAAGAGGCTTCCCAATACATTCCGGGTGGAGTTCAGCACAATTTAGCGTTTAATTACCCCTTTCCTCTCGTATTCACCAAGGCGGAGGGAGCCTATCTCCACGATCTTGACGGAAACAAATACATCGACTTTCTACAAGGTGGAGGTCCTACGGTTTTAGGCAGCAACCCGAAATCGGTACGGGAAAAAGTCGTCCGATTATTGAATAATACCGGCCCCGTAACCGGTCTTTTTCACGAATATGAACTTAGACTGGCCGAAAAGATCGTAGAGCATATGCCTTCCGTACAAATGTTCCGGATGCTCGGTTCAGGGACGGAAGCTTGCATGGCTTCGATTCGAGTCGCACGACTCGCCACCGGAAAGAAAAATATAGTTAAGATGGGCGGCGCTTACCACGGCTGGAGCGATCAACTCGCGTACGGTATTCGTATTCCGGGCACGCGGCATTTCGAAGCGCATGGAATTCCCAAGCATATCTTTAAATACACGCAGGAGTTTTACCCCAACGATCTAAATTCACTGGAAAAAGTTCTGAAAAGGAATCGCTGGAGAGGCGGTACGGCTGCCGTTTTAATCGAGCCCGTCGGTCCGGAGAGCGGAACGCGGCCTCTAGATTTCGATTTTAATAAAGGAGTTCGGGAGCTTTGCGATAAGTACGGCGCTTTATTAATTTTTGATGAAGTTGTAACTGCCTTTCGAATCGGAATGAGCGGCGCCCAAGGATATTTCGGAGTCAGTCCGGATCTTACCGTTTTCGGAAAAGTAGTAGCGGGAGGCTATCCTTCCGCAGGAGGCCTCGGAGGAAAAAGGGAATTCATGAAATATCTGTCGGCCGGACTCCAAAGCGGAACAAAGAAAGCATTAATCGGCGGTACGATGGCGGCCAATCCTTTAAGCTCGGCGGCCGGCTATTTCACTCTTTGCGAAATTGAAAAACAAAAAGCCTGCGAAAAATCGGGAAGAGCCGGAGATCGTATCACTGTCGGTTTACAAAAACTGATAAAAAAATACGATCTACCTTTCGTGGCGTTTAACCAAGGATCTATCTGCCATCTGGAAACGGTCGGAACCATGCTGCTCGAAATCGATATAAAGAAGTTCTGGAAGATCAAGAAAACGATTCATGAAGCCCACGAAAGAAAGAAGGCGATGGAAGAAATGGGCGCAGCGTACATGGCGGAAGGACTCGTAACACTAGCGGGAAGCCGTCTATATACGAGCGCTTCGGATACCGACGCCGTAATCGACGAGGCTCTAAAACGTTTTGAAAAAGTGTTTCAGAAAGTAGAGGGAGTTTCTGCGAAGAAATAAGCTTGGATTAACTTCGTTTAACGCGATTCGGAGAGTGCTATAAACGTCGATAAGGCTAAAAAACTCGCAAATCGATCTTAAACTCAAGGGAGCTCGTCGCATACATTCCAATTATAAATTCATTCGATGTAACTTAATTTAAATATAATATTTTTATAGCTTTATAAAAAGAGATCCCATTTTTATAAAGCTATCCGCTTCGATTTTAAATTTGTACTTGGCGACCCGATTCCGAACCGGTAGGCTTCGCCTCCATGAAGTCCCGATTGATACTCACACTTTTCCTTTCCGTCGTCACCTGCTTTAGCGGCGATTGTTCCCGTGCTACCAATTCATCGCTCCCGCTCCTATCCGCTCTTTCGGGTATACAGCCAGACGATTTGATATCAAATTATTTAAATCGATCATTGAGTCTTAGTTCCGGTCTTCATAACCTAGATTACGTGGATACGAGCGATGAAATAAACATTAAGGTCGGAGAAAAATCGTACGGCGGTCACAGCGACAAAATATTCGTAGATGGTCTGGGCAGAGAAGTTTACTTCCGCGGCTTTAATATTTCCGGAAACGCTAAGCTTGCCCAACACGGCTTTAAACCCTTCCAAAACGAAACCGACGCGGATATAGCGCTTGGAAGGCTGGGCCAGACCACCGGGGCTAACATGATTCGATTTAATATCGCTTGGGAAGGAACTCATCCCGCGGTGGATACTATAGATTATGCCTATCTGGATTCGATTATCGCCCAAATCCGGAAGGCCACCCGAAAGAAACTTTATATTCTCCTGGATTTTCACCAGGATTTATTTTCAAGGAATCTATTTAATAAAAACTCCTGGTATACCGGAAACGGAGCCCCCGCTTGGATTATCTCGGGAGGATCCTATCCGTCCGAATATTGCGGAATTATTTGTGCGAGCTGGAGTCAGAACAATCTCACTAACGAAGCCATTCGTCGGGCATTCAGGAATTTCTGGAACGATTCGACTTTAAACACGACACTCGGGACTCGAACAATGCAGGAAGAATTTCTTTGGCAACTCGGAAAAACCGCCGCATATTTAAAAGCCCAGCTGACCCCCGAGGAATTCGCTTATATTCTGGGAATAGATCCTTTCAACGAACCTGTGGACGGGGGAATGCAAGGATTAACACCGGCGCAATGGGACAATCAAAAACTATGGCCTTTTTATAATAAAGTTCGGCAAAATTTGAATCAGAATGGATGGGATTCCAAATTGGTCTACGCGGAACCATTAGTTTTTTGGAATACGAATATAGGAGCCATCGCACCCGCAACGGGAGGCGGACATTTGACGACTCTTCCCGGACCCGGGTTCGTTTTCAATTCTCACTTTTACGACGCTGCGCGCATGGGTACCGATCTGACCGGAATCGATAATGCCACATATTTTAAATACCTGGATGATATTCGAAAAGAGTCTAGATTCGAGCAAACGCCGGTTTTTCTCAGCGAATTCGGAATGTGGCTAAAAGGAGTCGGAGCGAAGGACACGCCGAGAATGATCAGTGCGGTTTACCAGGCCATGGAAATTTCAGACGGTCAACAAACCGCAAAAACTCGATATGCGGACTTTTATAACCCCGTTGTTTCGGGAACGGAATGGCATTGGGATTATTATTACGATAATCACCATGAATATATGAACGGCAATACTTCCAAATTAATCACTTCCAAGGACGCCTGGAACAATGAGGACTTTTCAGTCGTGGGAAATTACGGGACGACTTTCAATGTGGACAGCTACACGATTCAACGGGCTTATCCGAGAAGATCGCAGGGGCAAATTTTAAGTTTTTATTATAATACCGTCGGATTCGATTCCTGGAAGAACGTATTCGAGTGGGGAGGGATCCGAGCCGAATCGTCCGGGCCGACTTATTTTTCGGACAGGAGATTTATTATAGTAATCTGGAAAGGAAGAAAATCCGAAGCGCCGACCGAAATTTTTCTACCTCCTCATTTTTCCGCGCAAGATGTTATTCTTATAACGGATAAACGAATCTACAATAAAGGGCTGCCGAATAGTATTCAAAACCAAGACGCCGAAGCCATCCTGGTTCAGGATCGGAATAGGCAGAACGGTTCGGGAAATCTTTTAATTCTCTGGGATGATCCGGTAAATGGGGAAGATTCGGACACTTCGATTCACTTTGCGATCGCGATCGATGCGGCCAATGTTTCTTTCAATGACACCGTGCTGATCAATCTTCAAAATAGTTTAAAAACGAAAATTCAGACGAATAACCAAAGTCCCGTCTATATGACCGGCAAAATGACATATGGTGGATATCCGTCCGAGTAATCCAGCAATCGCCGCGTGGTTCGGAATAGGATCTTGTCTGCAGGAAGAAGAGCAATAGAAGTTGATTTATAATCCCCTCACATTTCACTTATATTTTTGCGATTTTAGATCCGTTCCGGTCGATTCCGATTCTCTTCCTAAATCGATACGGAAGAGAATTTGTAGACATTTGTATCCAAAATCGCGTTAATTAATCTCGAACCACCATTTCCTCAACCGGAGCTTTGACAATCATGGAAGATAAAAAGGAGCTATTGACGGATCGAATAGCTTCTTCGGGGCCTGTTACGATCAATCGAATCCGTTTCGGTCTTGTTGTTTTGTTTTTAGGTTCCCTCGCGGCGTCTTGGGCTCAAAGCTCCTTACTCCAGAACGCCGCTTATTTACTCGGAACCTGCACTCTAGCGGGCTTTGCCATAGCTAATCTTTTTTATCTACGCAGGAACGGAACGATTCCTCTCCGACTCGGCATGGCTTCTATCCTGGCCGACATCATCACCCTTGGCATAACGATGTTTGTCGCGTCTTGGACGGATCGAGACATGTCGTCGGGAGTGATTCGGCAATTAGTTTTATATGCCATCAATATGATCTTTATCGTATATTCAGGACTTTTACTTTCCCCGAATTTCGTTCTTTGGGCCGGATTCCTTTGCGCATTTTGTCAGGGAATCGTAATTTTAAACAGCGGCTTAATGGGAGTGGAATTCACCGAAGACGAAATAAAAGTTTTATCCCCGGGATATGCGTCCATTTCCGAGCAAGCGTTAAAATTGGTTTTTTTGGTCGTAGTCGCTTACATAACCAGAAGCGTAATCGTAATTTTTAGATTAATCGGAGCGGTAGAAGAAGAATATGCAAACACACTGGAAGAGAAAGTAAAGGAACGCACTAGAGAGGTAACGGGCAAAATGGACGAGATCCATGCCCTAAAAGTACAGCAAGACGGCGATTATTACTTAACATCGTTGTTAAGTAAACCTCTTACCACAAACTGGAATACTTCGATAGAAGTCAGCACTACATTCTATATCGAGCAGAAAAAGAAATTCATATTCAAGAATCGGGAATCGGAACTTGGGGGCGATATCTGTATCAGCGGAAATCTTCTCTTCGGTTCGAATAAGGAGAAATGGATCGTATTTCTAAACGGGGATGCGATGGGTAAATCCTTGCAAGGTGCCGGCGGTGCCATCGTACTCGGAACCGCAGTTAACAATATCATGGCAAGATCCGCAAGTCACGGCAGAGTCTTAGAAATGAAGCCGGAAGATTGGATACGTCAGACATATAGGGAATTGGACGATATCTTCCGAACATTCGACGGAATGATGATGGCATCCGTCATTCTCGGACTGATCAACGAAAAGACCGGAAAAATCCTTTTCTTCAACGCGGAACATCCTTGGCCGGTACTTTATAGAGATGGTACGGCCTCGTTTTTGGTAAGAGAAACATCGACCTGGAAATTAGGCTCTCCGATCGAAGGTAAATTTAAAATCCAAGAGTCGAAACTGATGGATGGAGACGTTATATATATAGGCTCGGATGGCCGCGATGATATCAGTTTGTCGGAGGACGGAATCCATTGGCGAATGAACGAGGACGAAACCGTTTTCCTGAGAATCGTCGAAGAAGCTAAGGGAGAAATCGACGGTATAGCGGATAGACTACATTCCTTCGGAGTCATATCGGACGATCTATCCTTAATGCGTATCGGTTTCAGGGAACAAGTTTCCACCAATCATCCGAAATATTCACAAGCGATAAGTAAATACTCGGAGGCGCGAAGAAGTTTACAACAACGTGAAACCGTAAAAGCGGTGTCTTTATTGAAAGAAGCTTGGACAATCGCACCTACGTTCAAAGAACCCGCTCGCCTGCTAGGCCAAGTATACTATGATCGGAAGGATTATGTAAATGCGATCAAATGGTTCGAAAAATATTTATCGTTAAATTCGAATTCTCAAAATATCTGGTTCGTCGTTTCCTTATGTTATAAACACATAAAAGACTTCAAGAAGGCGGCCGAGGCCGCCGAAGCGGTCAGGATCTCGCAACCTCATAGATTCGCAAACTTAATCAACCTAGCGGATAATTACCGACTACTGGGCGACTTTGAAAAATCGAGGGATATCCTGCAAAGAGCAAAGGAGATCAACGAGGATAACGCTCTGGTCGAAAAACTAGAGGAACTCTTGGACGGAAAAGGTCGTTGAATTTGCGCGTTATTTCGCCCGATTTTTTAAAGGAACGAGCTTAGAAGAAGCTTCTTACGAACGAAATAAAAAACCCCGAGCCGTTCTTCAACGTCCGGGGTCGATCTCCCATCTCTAGAATATGTGGGTTATTTCTTTTTCTTAGGTTTTGCTGCGGCTTTTTTCTTAGGAGCGACAGTCGTTTTCTTTTTCTCTGCTGCTACTTTCTTAGGAGCTTTTTCCTTTTTGGGAGGAGCTTCTTTAGCGGCCTTGGCTTTCTTGTCGTCGGAAAACACTTCGCGTTTTTCCCGAATTTCTTTGAGAAGGGTCGGACGATCCTTACGGTTCGTTAACTCTAATATCCCAACCTCGGAATTATCGGATGGGCGATTTACGAGCTTAAGAATCCGCGTATATCCCCCGTTCGTATTCGCAAAACGGACCGCAATATCCTCGAAAAGTTTAGTTACGATATTACGATCTTTCACTCTTTTTAAAACTTCCCGCTTGTTATGAAGTTTTATCTCGGGAGCGACATCGCCTAAATTTTTCTTCGCACGAGTAATGATCTTTTCCGCGTGAGAACGAACCACTTTCAATTTTGCCTGGGTGGATTCGATCCTTTCGTATTTAAAAAGACTCGTGATCATATTATTGATCAAAGCATCCCGATGACCCTTTTCGCGGTTAAGATGCTTTACTTTATTTCTTTTATTCATTTCAGAAATCCCTCATTCCGAACGACAAGCCCAAACCCGCAAGTTTGGACTTGAGCTCACCGAGAGCCTGCTCGCTGTAGTGTTTGGACTTGGACATCTCTTCTTCGGATCTCTTGACCAGATCTCCTACAAAGTCGATCTCCAAGCTTCGAAGAACATTGAGAGAACGAACGGATAGTTCCAGCTCTTCGACGTGCTTGGAAAGAGACGCTTTCAGCTTCTCGTCGGCCTCGTCTAGCTCGTCCTCTTCTTCTTCCAGTTCTTCTTCGAAATTAATGAAAACCGTTAGGTGTTCTTTTAAGATTTTCGCAGCCTGCGCTACTGCGTCTTCCGGCGAGATCGAGCCGTCCGTCCAGACTTCAAGAGTCAATTTCTCGTAATCGGATCTTTGAGCGACGCGGGTTTCGGAAATTTCGAAAATGACTTTTTGAACCGGAGAAAAGATGGAATCGATCGGGATCGTTCCCAATACTTCTATATCTTTCTTCTTATCTTCGGCGGGAACGTATCCTCTACCTCTTTGAATCTCTAAGTCGAGAATCAAATTGGCGTCCTCGTTCAAAGTCGCAAGATGAAGATCCGGATTCATGATTTCTATGGAAGAATCCACAGCCAAATCACCCGCTCTAAAATATCCTGCGCCTTTCAATTCGAGGTGAATGACCTTGCTCTGGTCTTTATCTTCAGGCTCGTATTTGATGCGAACCTGCTTTAGGTTCAGGATGATACGGGTAACGTCCTCAGCCACTCCTTCGATGTATGAGAACTCGTGGTTTACGCCTTCGATGCGGATTGCGGAGATAGCCGCTCCCTCGATCGAGGACATAAGAGTCCTGCGAAGAGAGTTTCCGATCGTAGTTGCAAACCCGCGCTCGAACGGTTCCGCGACGAACTTTCCGTAATTAGGCGTATTCGTTTCCGTAGTGAATTCGATCTTTTTCGGACGTTTAAATCCTTTGAGTAAGCTTTTAAGAGACAATGTGAAAACCTTCGTACCTTTATTACTTGGAGTACAACTCCACGATCACTTGTTCTTTCACAGGAATATCCACATGATGGCGTTCCGGTAAAGAAAGAACATCCCCTGAAAACTTGATAAAGTCGGCAGACAACCAAGATGGAATTGAGTTCAAGGATTGAGCCAATTGAATGTTTTGAGTGATAAAAGCGGAAGTATGGAACTTGCCTCTAATCTCGATTTTATCACCGACATTCAATCTGTAAGATGGAATATCCACCCTCTCTCCGTTCACGAGAACGTGTTGGTGAGAGATGAAATTCCTAGCCTGGCGCCTAGTTACCGCGAATCCAAGTCGATAGACGGCATTATCCAATCTTCTTTCTAGAAGTTGAAGCAAAATCTCACCGGTTACACCGTGAGCATGCGACGCTTCTTCATAATAACGACGGAATTGTTTTTCTAACAGACCGTAAGCGCGTTTCAGTTTCTGCTTTTCTCTCAGCTGAGCGCCGTATTCGGAAACTTTCGGTTTCCGTTTTGGCGGCATACCGGGAGGTCCCTTTTTATGGAACTTATCCCGATTGAAAGTATAGCTAGATTTGAGGAAGAGGTTCACACCCTCTCTCCTCATCAGTTTTACGACTGGACCTCTATATCTTGCCATATTCTTCCTACCTTAGACCCTTCTTCTTTTACGGGGACGGCAACCGTTATGGGGTAGAGGAGTTACGTCCTTAATCATCTTAATAGAAAGACCTCTTGCAACTAACGAACGAATGGCTGATTCACGACCGATTCCGGGACCGGAAACCAGAACATCCACTTCGTTTAGTCCGGCCGCGTCGATCGCTTTCTCTGCGGCGCTTCCTGCCGCGATTTGTGCGGCGTACGGAGTGGACTTTTTCGAGCCACGAAAGCCCATTGCACCGGCAGTCGACCAAGATAGAGTGTTTCCTGCCAGGTCGGTTATGGTAATAATAGTATTGTTAAAAGAAGCAGTAATATAGACCTTACCGCGTGGTACGACCTTTTTTTCCTTCTTCTTAACTTTCTTATCTTTCTTTGTTTTCTTATCTTCAGCCATGATTACTTAGTTGCCTTTTTCTTATTGGCGACGGTCTTTTTAACGCCTTTACGAGTACGGGCATTGGTACGAGTTCTTTGACCGCGAACCGGCAAGCCTTTTCTATGTCTTAACCCGCGGTAACATCCGATGTCCATCAGACGTTTGATATTAAGCTGGTTTTCGGAACGAAGATCCCCTTCCACTTTTACGGTTTCTTCGATCACCTTTCTAATGGCGGCCTCTTGCACGTCGGAAAGATCCTTAACCCGAACTGCTTGATCAACCCCGGCTTTTGCCAGGACTTTGCGGGAAGTAGAGGGTCCGATACCGAAAATATAGGTTAAGCCAACAACGATTCTTTTTTCCCTTGGAAGATCGATTCCTGCGATACGTGCCATGGTTATGCTTGCCTTTGCTTGTGTTTAGGATTGGTGCAGATCACACGGATCACGCCCTTTCTTCTAATAATCTTACAACTGGTGCAGATTTTTTTAACGGAGGTTCTTACTTTCATAACATCTGTCCTACTTCTTGCGGTAGGTAATTCTACCTTTGGTCAAATCATATGGGGAAAGTTCCACGGTGACCTTATCCCCGGGAAGGATCCTTATATAGTGCATTCTCATCTTACCCGAAATATGGGCCAAAACCTTATGCCCATTTTCTAGTTCGACGCGAAACATGGCATTGGGTAACGGCTCCAAGACCGTCCCGTCCACAGTGATCGCTTCTTCTTTAGCCAAGTTACGTCAGCTCCTTTTTGATGAGTTCGGTTACTTGTTCTAAAGATCCCACGCCGTTGATCCGGGAAAGGTTTCCCTTGGCGGAGTAGTAATCCAGAAGAGGAAGCGTCTTTTTATTGTATGTTTCCAGACGACTCTTGATGGTCGTTTCGTTATCGTCGGAGCGCCCTTCGATTTCCGCGCGCTTCAAAAGTCTTTGAAGCAATTCCCCGTCGGGAACTTCCAAATTGATCGCGCGCTTGATATCTTTGCCTTCCGCCTTCAGAAGCTTATCGAGAGCCTCCGCTTGCTCGACAGTTCTCGGAAATCCATCCAGAAGAAATCCCGTCTTGCAATCCGGTTCGACGATACGATCCTTGATTATGCCGATGACCACGGAATCCGGAACCAAATCGCCAGCATCCATGTATTTCTTGGCTTCCAGTCCCATTTGAGTTCCATTCTTCACGGCAGAGCGCAAAATATCGCCGGTGGATATTTGCGGAATTCCAAGAGTATCGCAAAGAATCTTAGCTTGAGTTCCCTTTCCCGCGCCTGGAGGGCCCATGAAGATGATCGAATTCATTTTCTAGGACCTTCCCTTGATTTTGGATTTTTTCAAGAATCCGTCGTAGTTTCTCATTAATAACTGGGATTCTAATTGTTTCAGAGTCTCTAACGCGACCCCTACCATGATTAAGAGGGAGGTTCCCCCGAAGGTATAAACCAGGGACCCGCCTCCGGAATTGGTTCCTAAATCTAAAAAGCGAATAATAATATACGGAGCCAGGGCCAGACCCGCGAGAAAGATCGCGCCCGGAAGAGTGATACGATTTAAAACTTTTTCGATATATTCTTTCGTATGAGAACCGGGACGAATTCCGGGAATAAAACCGTTATATTTTCGGAGGTTCTCGGCGAGTTCTGCCGGGTTGAATTGAATCGCAGTATAAAAATATGCGAAGAAAACGATCAAACCTATGTAAATGAAAAAGTAAACCGCTGCGTGGTACCAGATTTGAGAAAACGGATTCAAATAATCTAATAGAACGGCCCAGCCGGCCCACTCAGGGATATCGACGATCTGCTGAATAATGGTTTGCGGAAATAGAAGTAACGAAGATGCGAAGATGATCGGCATTACGCTTGCTCCGTTTACCTTAAACGGAATGCTTTGGCTCTTTGCTTGGACCATTCTACGTCCGACCATTTGTTTACCGTACTGCAAAGGCACCTTACGGACACCCTGAGTCAAAAGGACCGTAAGAGAGATGAGTAGAATGAATAGTAATAATAAGATGATAATATTCAAACCGTCTACGAAGTTCTCTTGGAAGAGTTGGTAAACGGAACTAGGTAGACGGCCTACGATACCGGCAAAGATTAAAAGGGAGATCCCGTTCCCGATTCCTCTCTCGGTGATTTGCTCTCCGAGCCAAATCAACAATACGGTTCCGGTGGTGATGGATAAAAGTGCGATAAAGAAAAACCAGGATTCTACGGAAGAATGAATAAGTCCCGGGTGCAGAGCGGCCTTTTGATCGGCACCATATGACCATTGCTGGGCCAAACGAATGACCGCAAGGGATTGAACGGCACAAAGGATGATAGTTCCATACTTCGTGTACTGTCCGATTTTCTTACGGCCTTCTTCTCCCTCTTTTTGGAGCTTCTGCAAAGATGGAACCAAAACCATGACTAATTGCATGATAATGGAAGAAGAAATGTAAGGCATGATTCCGAGAGCAAAAATGGAGAAGTTCAGGAGAGCTCCTCCGGCAAACATATCGAACATGCCTACCAATCCTTCGGATGCAGTCGCGTCGGCTGCGATTGCCGAAACGACTTTAGGATCGATTCCTGGAATAGTAATATGTGTTCCAAGGCGGAATAGAAGGAGCATGCCAAGGGTAAAGAAAACCTTATTCCTTAGTTCCGGAATCTTAAAGATATTTGCGATCGAAGTCAGCATGTAGTTCTAAACTAAATTCCTTTTCCTATTTCCAGGACCTTTCGATCCCCTCTTGGGCAAAAGGGACTCGCTATCCGAGTCCCTCCTGTAAAAGCTTCCAACAAGCAGAAGCATGAATACAAAGCCCGAATCAGGCTTCTTTAGCCAATTCGGAGCGTAATTTTACCGACCCGCCGGCTTTTTCTATTTTTTCCTTGGCGGATTTGGAAACGCTATCGGCCACGATATGGACCGCTTTTTTGATTTCCCCGGTGCCAAGAATCTTGAAAAGAGTCGTCTCTTTATCGAGAATCTTCGATTCAACCATATTTTTGGCATCTATGTTCCCGGTCAAACCGCTTTTCTCTATGTCTCTGAGGTTGATCGGGAAGTACGTTGTGTGAAAAATCGAAGTAAATCCTCTTTTCGGAATCCTACGGTGGATCGGCATCTGCCCACCTTCGAAACCGCGACGAACCGTATTCCGGGCGTACTGTCCTTTGGATCCGCGCCCACCGGTCTTACCGGTTTTGGACCCGATTCCTCTTCCTAAACGTTTTTTGTTCCGAGTGGAACCCGCCGGAACCGGAATCGTATTCTGAGCCGGAACGTTTTCCTTTTCAGAGCGCTCCTTTCCGAACGCGAGTGCAGTTTTGATTCTTTCCTTGCTCATAATAAATTATCCGAACCTTTTAGGCCTTATCCACTTTTACCAAATGCCTGACATCATTGATCATGCCTTGGATTTGCGGAGTCAAAGTATGCTTGCGCTGCTGCCCCGTCTTCCGGAGCCCCAGAGCCGCGAGAGTCAGCTTTTGGCCTTTTTTAACGCCGATGCTGCTTTTAACTTGGGTTACGATTACGGTTTCCATTTTTCTTATCCTACGTCGTTACCGAATAAACGAGCCAAGGTGATTCCTCTTTTACGAGCTGCTAAAACGGGAGTTTCCAGCTGTTGCAAAGCATCAAGAGTCGCCTTAACGATGTTTACCGGGTTGGATGAACCCCAGGATTTGCTTAGAATATCCTGAATTCCCGCTTTTTCAACCACGGAACGAACGGATCCTCCCGCGATGATTCCGGTTCCCGGGGAACTCGGTTTTAGAATTACTTTTGCCGACTTGAATTTTCCAGTCACCTCGTGAGGGATCGTATGACCGCGGAATTCTACCTTTACTAGGTTTTTCTTAGCGGATTCGATAGATTTACGAATCGCGTCGGGAACCTCGTTGGCTTTACCGAATCCGATCCCGACTTTCCCTTTCAGGTCGCCGACAACCGTCAGAGCGTTAAAAGAGAAACGGCGTCCACCTTTAACGACTTTCGCGACGCGATCGATTTTAACGACCTTTTCGGAAAATTCCTTAGCTTCTTGTTCTTGTTCGTATGCCATATATTAGAACTCCAAACCAGCTTCTCTGGCTGCGTCAGCGAAGGCTGCAATCCTTCCGTGATATATCATTCCGGAACGATCCAGCATGACCAACTTTACTCCCTTAGCAGCCGCGCGTTCACCGATCAGTTTACCGAGCGTTTTGGCTGCCTCTACGTCTTTACGACTCTTCCCGGAAGAAGCGAATTCCTTATCGAGGGTTGTTGCGGAAACTAGCGTAGTTCCTTTGACATCGTCTACGATTTGGCAGGAAAGATAACGATTGGACTTATTGAAGACCAATCGGGGGCGATCCCCAAATTGCCGTAGCTTGAAGCGGGAGCGCTCTGCTCTTCTTTGTTTGGCTGCGACTTTCTTCAGTTTGTTAATCATGGCCTTACTTCTTACCGGTTTTTCCGGCCTTTCTCTTAATCACTTCGTTATTGTACTTGATCCCCTTACCTTTGTAAGGCTCCGGGGGTCTCTTAGCGCGGATATCGGCGGCGACTTGGCCGACTAATTGTTTGTCGATACCGAAAATCTTGATCCGAACTTGCTCGTTTACGTCGATTTTGATTCCTTTCGGAGTCTTATAAACGACTTCATGCGAGTATCCTAAGTTCATAACCAGATCTTCTCCGCGCTTCGCAGCACGGTATCCTACTCCGGTTATATCTAGGTTTTTTTCCCATCCCTGGGTAACGCCTTTCACGCAATTCAAAAGAAGAGCGCGAGTCAAACCGTGCAAAGCGACAACGTTTTGCTCTTCGCTGGATCTCTCCAGCTTCAAGGTGCCGGATTCGTTTTTCAGGGCAATTCCTTCGAAGATAGGAGTTTGCAATTCTCCCAGCGGACCCTTTACGCGAATGGCATTGTTCTCTAATTTTACTTCCACTTTCTCGGGAAGTTTAATCTCTGCTTTTCCAATCCTGGACATAGGTTTTACGGATATCTAAAACTCTTAAGAGAGTTTGCAGATCACCTCTCCTCCTACGCGTAATTTCCGGGCTTTCTTACCCGTCATAATTCCTTTGGAAGTGGATAAAATCATGGTTCCCATATTATTCTTGTAGGGACGAATGTCTTCGCTCTTAAGATAAACCCTTCTTCCGGGGGTGGAAACTCGTACGAGTTCCCGAATGACCGGCTTTTTAGTTCCGTCATATTTTAAGGTGACTTTAAAATCCTCAAAACTTCCGTTTTGAACCGGCTCATAGCCATTGATAAAGCCTTCTTCTTTCATAAGTTCCAAGATGGAGCGTTTGATTTTGCTTCCTGGAACAAGGCAACTTTCGTGCTTCGCTCGGCCGGCATTCCGGATGCGAGTAAGCATATCGCCGATAGGATCGGATAAACTCATAAACTTTCTCCCCCAGCCCTTACCAAGATGCCTTTACTACGCCCGGAATTTGAGCCTGGCTAGCCAGTTTCCGGAAACAAATTCTACACATATCGAACCTTCTAAGGTAACCGCGAGGTCTGCCGCAAAGAGGGCAGCGGTTGTGTATCCGCACCTTAAATTTTTTAACTTTCTTATGCCTTTCGATCAGAGAGGTTTTAGCCATAACTGCGGTGCTCCTTATTTCAGGTTCCGGAACGGCATACCGAAGGCGACGAGTAGGCTATGTGCTTCTGCATCGCTTTTAGTATTCGTTACGAAGGTCATGTTCATTCCATAGATCGTGTTAATCTTATCCACTTTGATCTCTGGGAAAATGATCTGTTCTTTGATGCTAAAGTTGTAGTTTCCGCGGCCATCAAAACCTTTTTCGGAAACCCCTTTGAAGTCGCGAACCCGTGGAAGAGCGACATTCACCAGACGGTCTAGGAACTCATACATATAGTTCCCGCGAAGAGTAACGGTTGCACCTAGGCTCATTCCTTCGCGCAATTTAAATCCCGCGATGGATTTCTTTGCCTTGGTTTTCACCGGGCGTTGTCCGGTGATTAAAGCCATTTCCTCGACTGCAGCTTCCAGCGCTTTTGGATTCGTATGCGCTTCTCCCATACCTACGTTAAGAACAATCTTCTCGAGGCGTGGCACTTGCATTACAGATTCGAAACTGTACTGCTTTTGGAGTGCGGGAACGATTTCTTTCCCGTATTTTTCCTTAAGTCTCGCTGCCATGGCTTAGATCTCTTTCCCGTCCGGTCTTGCTACGCGGACTTTTTTGCCTTTACTTTCCTGGAATCCTACACGAACTCCCTTTTTCTTTTTGGAGTCGTAGAACATAACGTTGGAAATATGCATCGGCGCTTCGACTTCTACGATTCCACCCTGAGGATTCTCTTGAGTAGGTCTCAGGAATCGCTTACGTTTATTCAATCCTTCGACGACCACGCGATCCCGCTTCTTGTCGATCACGAGGATTTTTCCGCGTTTGCCTTTTTCTTTTCCAGCAATCACGACTACTTCGTCGTCTTTGTGGAGTTTAACGGACTTAAACTTAGTATATTCGGAACCCCGATATGCCAGCTTAGACATTATAGAACCTCCGGAGCTAGGGAGATGATCTTAGCGTATTTCTTATCCCGGAGCTCACGAGCGACCGGTCCGAAAATACGAGTACCTTTCGGGTTCCCTTTATCGTCGATAATCGCGACAGCGTTATCGTCGAATCTGATATAGGAACCGTCGGGACGACGAATTTCCTTTTTAGTGCGAACAACTACGGCGCGTTGTACGGCCTTGTTGTGGACCTTTTTCCCCGTGGAATCCTTTAGCCCGTAAGCCGGTTGTGCGTCCTTAACGGCGACGATGATTTCGTCTCCGACGGATGCATACCGTTTCTTTGAGCCCCCGAGGACCTTGATACACATAACTCTCTTGATCCCGGAGTTGTCGGCTACTTGGAGGATGGTTTCCTGTTGGATCATCTTACTTTGCCTTTTCTACGATCTTAAATAGACGGTGGCGCTTTTCGCGGGAGAGAGGGCGGGTTTCAATCGCCAGAATTCGATCTCCTACTTGGCACTCATTCTTCTCATCGTGAACCTTCATTTTTACGGTCCGGCGCACGATCTTCTTGAATCTAGGGTGGGTCTTGCGCATCTCTACGACCATCACCAAGGTTTTTTCCATGGCGGTGCTTACGACCTTACCTTCGCTCAGAAGGGATTTTTTAACGGACTTCTTTGCAGTTTCCATAATCAGTTCTTAGCCTTTGCAGCCAATTTAGCCGCTCCGTTCGCTTTCGCACGATTCTGCTCTTTACGAGTCGAACGGGAGAAACGACGCACTTTATTTGCACCTGGAGTTCCAGCAAGCGCACGCTCCCTTTTAATCGTTAAAAGGCGCGCGATCTTTTTCTTAGCGTTAGCGATAACTTTCGGATTTTCGAGAGAACGCGCGACTCCGTATTGAAAGCGCGCGGTACGAATTACCTTACGAGCATCCTCTATCTGAGCCAAAATTTCGACGTCTTTCAGTTCGTGCAGTTTGACCTTTTTCATAATACCGACCTCTTCACGAATTCGGTTTGAACCGGAAGTTTATAGGCAGCCAAATCCAACGCTTTTTTTGCGGAAGCTTCATCGATGCCGCTCATTTCGAATAAAATACGACCCGGACGAATCTCTGCGATCCAGAACTCCGGATTTCCTTTTCCCTTACCCATCCGAGTCTCGGCCGGTTTCTTAGTAATGGGAAGATGCGGGAAAATCCTGATCCAAAGTTTTCCGCCTCGTTTTACTTGGCGGTTGATTGTAATACGCGCCGCCTCGATTTGCCGGGCGGTCAGGCGGCCGGACGTAACGGCCTTAAGGCCGTATTCGCCGAAGGAAACTTTGGAACCGCGTTCGTCGGTTCCCTTGAGGCGTCCCCTCTGTCTCTTCCTGAACTTAACTCTTTTCGGTGATAACATCTTTCGTTCCCTGTAAACCGATCCTTAAAAGATCAGTTGGTCCTTCTCTTAACCGCGTATTTGTCTTCTTCGGACTCGTCTTTGTTAGAGATAAAATCTCCGGTATAGGTCCAAACCTTTACACCGATTTGTCCGAAAGTCGTACTAGCTTCACGGAAACCTAAATCGATTTTTGCCCTTAGCGTATGCAAAGGAATTCTTCCTTCACGATAATGCTCGCGACGCGCCATATCCGCTCCGTTCAAACGTCCGGAAATCATGATTTTAATTCCTTCCACCCCGCCTCTCATAGCGCGACGAAGTTCTTGCTTCATTACGCGACGGAAGGGTTGACGCTCTTCGATTTGAATTGCGATGGATTCGGCAATGCATTGAGCGATGGTTTCCGGCTTTTTAACTTCGATAATATTCAGGTTAAGAGGCTTTTCGCTCATAGTCTTGATGACTTTCTTAACGGCTTCGATATTCGCACCGTTCTTACCGATCACGACGCCCGGCTTTGCAGTGTGCAAGTTTACGTTGATTTTCTCGGGAAAACGTTCAACAACCACTTTCACGACTCCGGCTTCCCGGAAACGGTTTTGAATAAAACGACGGATACGAATGTCCTCATGAAGATTTTTTCTGTAATCCTGCTGAGAGAACCAGATGGAATCCCATCCGCGGGTAATTCCGATACGAAGTCCGATTGGGTTAACTTTCTGTCCCATGATTTCCCCTATTAGTCCGAAATTACCACTGTTACGTGGCTGGTTCTCTTGCGGATTCTTGCCGCACGTCCGCGAGCGCGAGGACGAAAGCGTTTTAGGATCGGGCCTTCATCCACGAGAATCTTCTTAATGAACATCTTGCCTGGCTGCGCGCTTTCATTCTTTACGACCGCGTTTGCAGACGCCGATTTGATCAGCTTGAAGATGGGCTCGATGGCTCTCTTATTGGTATATTTTAGGATATCCAAAGCTTCCGCCACTTCGTATCCCCGAATCTCGTCGGCGACGAGACGCAGTTTACGAGGAGACATCCGGATAAATCTTGCTACGGCTACGGCTTCCATTATTTCTTACCGGCCTTTTTATCCGTATTTCCGTGACCGCGGTAGGTACGAGTTGGAGCGAATTCTCCCAATTTATGCCCGACCATATTGTCATTGATATATACCGGAATAAATTTGTTTCCGTTATGAACCATAATCGTGTGTCCGATCATGTCCGGAAAAATCGTGCTTCTACGCGACCAGGTTTTGAAGGGCTTCTTTTGGTTCTCGGAGTTCAGCTTGATCACCTTGCTCATAAGGTGGCTGTCGATGAACGGACCTTTTTTCGAGGATCTCATGATGATTACCTGCTCCTATTTCCCTTTCTCTTCTGTACGATAAACTTGTCGGAAGGCTTCGCTTTACGACGAGTCTTATACCCCTTGGTAGGAATACCCCAAGGAGTAACCGGATGGCGACCACCGGAAGTACGTCCCTCTCCACCACCGTGAGGGTGATCGACGGGGTTCATGACGACTCCCCGGACCTTAGGACGTTTTCCCAACCATCTGTTCCGACCGGCCTTTCCGATCGATACTAGGTTATGATCTTTATTACTGCAGATTCCGATTGTCGCATAACAGTTATGATGAACCTTGCGAACTTCGGAACTCGGAAGCTTCAGAAGCATATAATCCCCGTCGCGACCGGCGATCGTAGCGAACGATCCGGCAGTACGAGCGATTTGTCCGCCTCTTCCGATTTTTAATTCTATATTATGAACGTTTGTGCCGGGCGGAATCTTTCCTAACGGAAGTGCATTCCCTAATTTGATTTCCGCGTTATCACCGGAGGAAATCTTATCACCGACTTTCATGCCTTCTGCATTCAAGATGTACGCGTATTCGCCGTCGGTATAGCAAATCAAAGAGATGAATGCCGAACGATAGGGATCGTATTCTACGGTTTTGACGGTGGCAGGGATGCCTACTTTACGACGTTTAAAATCGATAATACGATATTTACGCTTAACTCTTCCACCCTTACGGCGAACGGCGATTTTTCCGCCCTCTCCTCTACCTGCTTTATAGCTGAGCGAGATCGTGAGAGGCCTGTATGGCTCGGTTTCAGTCAGTTCTTTAAAATCAAGAACGGATTTGAAACGGCTCGCGGAAGTAACGGGTTTGAATTTCTTAATTCCCATTTCTTACACTTCCTTTCCGAAATCAATGCTTGCTCCGTCACGGAAGGTGACGATGGCCTTCTTCCAATGAGCTTTAGGAGCGGGTAAATGACGGAAACGTTTTACTTTTCCGCGATAAACCTGAATATTCACCGAGGAAGGAACCACGTTGTATATCTTGCGAAACGCCTCCTTCACCAGAGTTTTGTTCGCTCTAGGATGGATTTCGACGGTATACTTAACGGTTCTCTTGCCGGCTTTCTCTCCGATCGTCTCAAGGTCCTGAGACTTTTCGGTAACGACAGGTGAAAGAATAACTTCGTGCAGGTTCATTATTTACCTTCCCCATAGTGTTTGAGGATCTCGCCTAACGCAGCCTCTGTAATCACCAGGTTTCTATTATAAAGAATGTCCCGAATCGAAATACGCTTCGAGTTGATGTATTTCACCGTAGGAATATTGCGAACCGACTTCTTTACGAATTCGTTTTCTCCGCCTACTACGAAACCGATCACTCCGGTATTCTTTAGTCCGATATTATTGAACAAAGTAGCGAAGGCCTTCGTACTGAATTCCTTAGGATCCAAATCCTCTACGACTTTGATCGCGGCGCCTTGGGCTTTTTTATTCAAGATCGAAAGCAGAGCGCGGCGCTTTACCTTCGGAGAAATTTTATAGGAATAATCCCTTGTTCTCGGTCCGTGAACGGTTCCACCGCCGACCCATTGAGGAGCGCGAATGGAACCTTGACGAGCGCGACCGGTTCCTTTTTGAGCCCAGGGTTTTTTACCGCCGCCCGAAACTTCCGCGCGGGTTTTAGTATGGTGGTTCCCGGAACGTAGGTTAGCGTTCTCCGCCTTAATGGCATCGTAGATCGCTCCGCTGCTATACTTGGATTCGAAAACTGCCGCAGGCAATTCGATTTCCGAGAGCAGCTTTCCTTCTTTTGAGTACTTCTGTGCTTTCATCACTCTACCGGATCTTTATATCTTCTCGATGGTTACGATCGTGTTCGCCGGGCCCGGAACGGAACCGCTGACAAATACCAGATTTTCCGCTTCGTGAATACGAACCACTTTCAGATTCAGGACGGTTTTGGTATCGGAACCGGTACGGCCCGGCAGCTTACGCCCCTTGAATACCCGTCCTGGCGTTGTATTGGAACCCATAGAACCTGGATGCCTATGAAAACGAGAACCGTGGGCGCCTGGTCCTCCATGGTGTCCGTAACGTTTAATCACACCCTGAAAACCTTTTCCCTTGCTGGTCCCGGTTACCTTAACGGTATCCGAAACGGCAAACACGTCTTGCGCTTTCAATTCTGCACCAGCGGCAGGTTGATCGCCGAAATCCCGGAATTCCTTCAACACTCTCTTCGCAGACAATCCGGCCTTGGCCAAATGTCCCGTTTGGGCTTTGGACAGGTGTTTTTCTTTATCGTCCTGAAATGCCAATTGAATCGCTTCGTATCCGTCTTTCTCGACGGATTTCACTTGGGAAACTGCGCAGGGACCTACCTCTAAGACGGTTACAGGAATAATGTTTCCCTGTTCGTCGAAGATTTGGGACATCCCTATCTTTCTACCGATTAATCCCTTTGCCATTGCTTCTTCCCTTAGGATTTAATATCCACTGACACGCCAGCCGGGAGCTGTAATTTCATAAGAGCTTCCACCGTGTCTTCATTCGTGTCGAGGATGTCGATGAGCCGCTTGTGAGTTTTCATCTCAAACTGCTCTCTTGATTTTTTATTTACGTGCGGAGAACGGAGGACTGTGTATATTTCCTTCTTCGTGGGAAGAGGAATCGGACCGGAGACGGTAGCTCCGGTCCTTTTGGCAGTCGCAACAATCTCATAAGTTGATTGGTCGATCAACTTATGATCGAAAGCTTTTAGCTTTACTCTGATCTTTTGGCCAGCCATTCCCTTACTCTTACTCGGTGATCTCGGCCACTACGCCGGAACCAATGGTCTTTCCACCTTCGCGAATCGCGAATTTGAGACCTTTGTCCATGGCGATCGGGTGAATCAACTCGATGCTCATAGTTACGTTGTCACCAGGCATAACCATTTCCATTCCGGAAGGTAGGTTACAGACACCGGTGATGTCGGTAGTTCTAAAATAGAACTGTGGACGATAGTTATTGAAGAACGGAGTGTGACGTCCGCCTTCGTCTTTCGTTAGAACGTAAACTTCCGCGTTGAACTTCTTGTGAGGAGTGATCGATCCCGGTTTAGCGAGAACCTGTCCTCTTTCGATGTCTTCCTTCTTGGTTCCACGGAGAAGAGCGCCGATATTGTCGCCTGCTTCTGCAGAATCAAGGAGTTTGCGGAACATCTCGATACCGGTAACGACAGTTTTGGTGGTAGGACGAATTCCTACGATCTCGACTTCGTCGTTGATTTTGAGGGTTCCTTGCTCGACACGACCCGTAGCAACAGTTCCACGACCGGTGATAGAGAACACATCCTCTACAGGCATTAGGAACGGTTTGTCTACGATACGTTTCGGATTCGGAACGTAAGTATCCAGAGCTTCCATCAGTTTGATGATCGATTTCGTTCCGAGTTCGGAATCATCGCCTTCGAGAGCTTTGAGAGCCGAACCGTAAACGATCGGGGTATCATCGCCCGGGAAGTTGTATTTGTTCAGAAGGTCGCGAACGTCCATCTCAACCATTTGGATCATTTCTTCACGCTCATCATCCGCGAGCATGTCCGCTTTGTTGATGTATACGATTATATAAGGAACGCCTACCTGACGAGCGAGCAAGATATGCTCTTTTGTTTGAGGCATTGGTCCGTCCGTTGCAGAAACAACCAGGATAGCTGCATCCATTTGCGCAGCACCGGTGATCATATTCTTAACATAGTCAGCGTGACCTGGGCAGTCAACGTGAGCATAGTGACGGTTTGCAGTCTCATACTCCTGGTGAGAAGTAGCGATCGTTATTCCGCGGGCTTTTTCCTCAGGTGCGTTGTCGATTTGGTCGTAGGCGACAGCTTTATTTTTACCGCCCAGCACTTTCGCGAGGGTTGTGGTAATTGCTGCAGTTAGGGTGGTTTTCCCGTGGTCTACGTGCCCGATCGTTCCGACGTTTAAGTGAGGTTTGGACCTGTCGAATTTCTCCTTAGCCATAGTGCTTTTAAACTCCTTACTTGTTAACGAACCCTCACGGGACTCATTTAATGCAATACAGAATGGTGATCAAAGTCAAAAAGGGTGTCCAATGATAGGACGCCCCTTCCCTGTGCCATATTTCTAAGAACACCGCTAAAGCCAAGCAAGTTTTGCGCAGCAGCACTTGCTTGGATCAAGGAGCGGCCTTCCGCAACTGAAATCACTTTCCGGATCCTTGCCTCTCGCTTAGCTAAACTTGCTAAGACATCTCCTAGATAAGAATCCGGTACTAGAATCTCCATCTCGGAAAGAGGACCAATATGATCCGTGTTAGACGGAATTATGTCCTTTAAGCCCTTGATAACAGCCACCTTCACAAGGGAAGATAGATCGACTTCCGAATCCGCTTTAGGAGGAACGAAAGCTTCGACGATCAAATTCAAACCGAGGAGTTCTTCCCCGGCCTGCCCGGTGGCAGCCACTTCTGCAAACGCAGACTCGATTGCCTTTTCTACTTCTTCCGGTAGCTGTATTTTAAACCGCACTCCCTTGGAGAAACTGTGAGAGCTTTCCAAGGACGCGAGCACCTGACCGCTCGAGACTTTTTGATCGAACGCGGTATGCTGAAATGCGACCTTTTTAACCAAATTTTTCCAAAGTGCAAATCTTGCAATATGTATTCCGCTGGTCTGAAAACTTTTTGGGAAGGACTCCTTGAGTCGAGAAAGCGAAATCTCGAGATGCAATTCTCCCATTCCCGATAACCGGAATTGTCCGGTTTCGGGAAGAATGCCTATCTCCAAGCTAGTGTCCACCCAGGCCAACTCTTCCAAAGCTCGCCAAAGCTCTTCTCGATCTTCTCCCCTTTCGGGTTCGAGAAGAAGATGAAATTGTTTTCGGATCGGAGGCAATAAGCTCCTTTTTTCCGACTTATGCCCCCAAAGGACATCCCCCGGCCTTAGAAAAAGTAAGGAATCAGTGGCAAGAAGTTCGCCTACCACAGCGCGATCCGTTTCTTCGTGCTCTCTCGCGGAAACTCGATAGAGAGTATCCATGCTGCCGACTTCATGCGCGGAGTGAAATCTGTCTCCCGCTTGAATGGGAGCCCAGGCTTGAAAATAAAGAATCTTGCCCAGATCCGGATGGATCTCCCTCTTGAATACTACGCCCGAGGCCCCCGGTATCGAAGGTTTCAGCGGAGGTTTTCCCTTTGCCAGGAGCTCTAAAAAACGTAAAAGCTCGGCTATCCCTTGTCCATGGAGAGCCGAACCGCCAAGTACCGGATAAACCTTTCCATTCCAAAACCCTTTTACAAGTCCGCTCTTTGCTAGAGACGATAGATCGGCAGGATTCTTAAGATAGTCTTCCGAAAGCTGAGGATCCCATTCTAAAAGCGGCAGAAGCTCGTCCTCTCTCCCCTGGCCTTCTAATACCGGAAGGCTAAAATCGTCGCGGAACAGTAGGACAGGCTCCTGGCCCAGGGCTAGTTCCAGATCCACTAAGGCCGAAAGAATGTCCGCCCCTTGACGATCGAGTTTATTCAAGAAAAATAAAATAGGTTTTTGGGCCTTGCGAAGAGATTCGACATTCTGAAACGTTTGCGACTTTAAACCTTCGAAGGAATCTATTAAGACCAGTCCGAAATCCACTGCCAAGAGAGAGGCATTCGCCTGGGGCTGGAAATCCAAATGACCCGGATTATCCACAAATTGCAGCAGAAGACGCGTCTCCTCCGCGTTCGGCCAAGGAATTCTGGCTACCGTGGATTGAATGGAGATACCGCGCTCTATTTCCTCGGTTAAGTAATCCGATTCGGTGGTCCCTTCCTCTATGCTGCCAGGGCTACGAATCCGCCCGGTTTCGAATAAAATTCGTTCGAGCAAAGTAGTTTTGCCGGCGTCAATATGCGCGAAAATACCGGGATTGAGAAGAGGGAGATCCATATCGATTTGGTGGAGATCCCAGCCTGGATTGGGCCGGTCCAAGGACAACAACAATCGCTTTCAGAGGACAGAAGACTGAGGACAGACGCGTTCGCTTTCAGAAGACAGGGGTCAGAGGACGGAAGACAGAACATTGGCGAGCCGGGTTTCCATGCTATAGAGAAAAATTCTTATGCTAACAGTGGATCTTTCCTCGGCCCTTCTTTCTCGGTGTAGGAGTTCCAACATAATTCGTTTTTAAAAAAAATTGTTGTCAGGGTAATAGGAATAATTGTCTGTCCTCTGTCCTCTGTCCTCTGTCCTCTGTCCTCTGTCCTCTGTCCTCTGTCCTCTGTCCTCTGTCCTCTGTCCTCTGTCCTCTGTCCTCTGTCCTCTGTCCTCTGTCCTCTGAATGTGTTCGATCGATGTTTTTAAGGTTTGCTTTTCTAGCGATCCTTCTTCCAATTATGCGGATAGTCTAAACCGCATTAGCCGAATAACGTTATGCGAAGCGATTTTGAATCAGGAAAATAGTGGGAGATTTTATTCGATGGAAATGAACGGGAAGCAAACCGAGAACGCCTGGAGAATTCTGATTCTCCTATTCTTTGCGAATCTTTTAAATTTCTTTGATCGAACGATACCGGCAATCATCGTAGAGCCGATTCGTCACGAATGGAATTTGACCGATCTTGAGCTTGGATTCATAGGCTCCGCGTTTACGATCATATATGCAATGGCAGGCCTTCCCTTGGGACGGATAGCCGATACCGGAATTCGGAAGAAAATCATGGGTTGGGGGCTAGTAGCCTGGAGTGCGTTTACCGCAATTAACGGCCTCGCGTGGAACTATACTTCTTATGTATTCGTTAGGATGGCGGTGGGAATCGGCGAAGCTAGTTACGCTCCTGCGGCGAATTCATTGATCGGCGATTTGTTCCCGGCTCATAAGCGCGCACGTGCTATGGGCGTTTTTATGTTGGGGTTACCTCTCGGCTTAGTCCTCGCTTTTTTTACGGTTGGCGCTATGGTAAAAGCTTTCGGGACTTGGCGGGCGCCGTTTTTTATCGCCGCGATTCCGGGAATTCTATTAGCCGTCTTTTTATTCTTTATTAAGGAACCGCCGAGAGGCGCGGCCGAAGCGGTATCGATATCCGACAAAAAAATCGACCGCCCTATCTATACGGTTATGAAAAACCGGACCATGTGGTGGATTATACTTTCCGGTCTGACGTTCAACTTCGCGGCATACTCCGTAAATACCTTTTTAGTCTCCTTGCTCCAACGATACTTTCATATTTCATTAACTAATGCTGCGGTTACCACCGGCTTCATCGTAGGTATTACGGGCCTCGTCGGCTTAACCGTAGGCGGATGGATCGCCGATAAAATTCATCAAAAATCGGAGCGCGGTCGCTTGTTATTCGGCGCCCTAAATCTTTTGGTATCCGGAATCGCAATTTGGTATGCCCTGGGACAATCCGATGCATTCATAGTCTCTTTTGCGATACTGTTCGCTTTCGGTTGGCTTGCATCATATACTTATTATACTTGCGTGTATCCCGCAATTCAGGACGTCATCGAACCCAGACTCCGAGCTACTGCAATGGCGCTTTACTTTGCGGCAATGTATTTGCTCGGGGGAGCTGCGGGTCCGGCTGTCGTAGGCTGGCTTTCCGATTATCTAGCCCGAGCCGCGATGGTTCGAGCGGGAGCGATCCAGATTTCGGAAGAATTCAAAGCTATCGGCTTGCACGATGCCTTGTATTTAATCCCTATTATGGTATTCGCGACTGCAGTCTTTGTGTTTTTTGCTTCCAGAAGTTTCCCGAAAGACGCTGCGAATATGAAACGAGAGATGTCTAGCTGAACAAGACGGCACGGTTAGAGGGAGAATATTCGCTAACCGTGCACGCTTGCTTTCCTTATTTTTTGCCCAATCGAATCAGGCTAATCGCGATGCAAACCGCGGATAAAGTCGAAGTCCACGCGGGTAACGGAAAGAAATAAACGAATTCGATTACGGCAAGGCCGGATAGATTGAAAAAAATCGGGTAAAGTAGATTTTTGGTAGTCTGCGGATTCGATACCGCGACTCCACCCAAAATCCATAATAAAATCGTAATAGAAAAAAGGGCGAGGGACAAGGCGATCCCCATTCCATAGTAAAAATCGTCATAAGAACGATTCGTCAATTCTCCCATCATCGGGACCTTGACCTCGGACATTTCCTGAACCAAAGCCTTGGCGGGAGGGTCCTGAACGTTTTTTCTTGCCTGCATGCCGAACGTATGACCGACGGCGTGGAAAAGAATTAAGAATGCCGCTATCCGTAGTAATATCTTAGGATTCATAGTTTCTACCTTTTTAATTGAGTCAAAATTCGAGAGTTACATAATTACGGATTTTGCAAACCGATCCGATTTCCTTCAGTGTCGATAAAGAATCCGATATACCCGGCTTCCGAGGAAAGAAACGTTTTCTTCATTACGATTTGCCCGTCCTCAGTTTCGACTTTTTGCAAAATCTTATCCAGATCTTCCCCTCCATCCAAATAGACGACGATCCCGTTATCGGATGGAGAGTATGACTCCCCTTGAACCAATGCGCCGCAATTAAAAGAATCGTCGCTCGGGAAAATCGCATATTTGATCGGACCTATTTCCATCCGATGAAATTCCACTTCTAAAATTTTAGAATAAAATTCGACGGCTCTATCCAAGTTTATGACCGGAATCTCAATCCAGTTCGCTAGACGTTTCATATTTCCTCTATCGTAGATTCGAATAGAAAGACAATACTAGATCCAGGCAGGATTGTATTGTAAAAATGGGACATTCTAATCCGGAAATAGTTTTCCATAGTCGGTCGCATCCTCTACGTAACGTCCCGGTGAACTTCCGGTAAACCTACGAAAATCTTTGATAAAATGAGCCTGATCATAATAGCGATCGTAAAAAATTCGGTCCTGCAATTTAGATGATCTCCGGTTTTTAACGATTTTGTAAATGGATTGAAATCGAAAAACGTTTGCCAATAGCTTAGGACCTACTCCGATCGTTTCCATAAATCTTCGGTTCAGATGACGCCTCGAAAAACCCAATTCGAGGGATAGATCTTGGACGGTTTTTCGGCCGCCGTTCATTCGTAGATCCTTGACTGCGTATTCGACTAACGAGTCGCGATTTTTCTTTCGCCTTAATCTTTGAATTAAACAATCTTGAATATATTCCACCTTCTGTACCACTGAAGGAAGATCCATGAGCGTATCTTCCCATTCCCGAACTTTGTCGCCGAATAAGTCCGATACGCTTAGCGTTCTGTTCGCGATTTCAAACATGGATAAGTCGAAAAAACGATAGGCGGCCTCGGGTTGGAGAATAATGCCGATAGTACCAAGCCCATGCTCGAAATTCAGATAACCGGGTTCGGTTCTCATTCCTGAAATGATTAAATTAGAGGTCCGATGAAGCCGCCCTTTCTCGGCGATAGTACAGCGAATATTCCCGTAAAAGGGAAAAATAATCTTAATTTCCCCGTCGGGAACGATCAACCAACTAGGTAAAACGATTTCCTTTCCTCGATTTTGATGAACCCATATCTTCGCGACCGAATCCTGTAATTCTCTCTTCGGTTTGAAAAAAGTAATATCCATAAGATCTAGTCCGTATAGATCTCGCGTTCGCGGTTTCACCTCGTATAACAAAAACGAGAACCGACGGAGAATCCATGACGTAAAACGATCCGGTTTAAACGAAAAGAAGTCAATTAAGTTTGAACCCGGGGAACTGAATGATAAAGACAGATCAACAAAATCTCTCGGAACAAATCCTATTGGGGCGATTTCCGTCGAAATCTAGGCGCGATCGCATAATTCAACTGTATCAAAAATATTGCGATAATGCTGAGATAATTATTTACAAAGCAAAGTAATGCTGCGACCGCATAAAGAATCTGAGCATAGATCACCCTATTCCGAATCGTTCTATCGATCTCGCGAATCATCGTGTGTTTCAGATCGACGAGGCCGTTTTGATAAGCGTAAGCCCAATGAAAATAAATGGTAGCACCGAGTAGAACGATATTAAGCCAATATAAACCTATCGCAGTTTTAAATTCGATGAATTCGCTCAGAAAGGCCGTCGTAAACGGCAGTAGCGTTACGAAAGCGAGATATAGGATGGATATCCAGCTTAGATGACGGTCGCTTCGAATAATAAACGTGTATTGCATGGAGTGCCCAACCCAAAATATTCCAAGAGTAATGAAACTCAAACAGTAGCTCAAGAGCTTGTGTGCGATCGAAATCAGATGAACGCATAAATCCGTTTCCGAATGAATCGTCTCCGCAATCGGAACTTTTATATCCAGCACCAAAAGGGTGAACGCAACGGCAAAAACTCCATCGGCTAAAGCCTCAGTCCGATGGATTCTTTGTCCGGCTATTTCATTGTAATTGTGAGTTCCGGACATTCGAGATTACCGTTAAAATATTATCATGTTTGAAAAGTGAAGCAGCCCCGATCCTTTTTCAAAACGAACAAACGGGACGGATGATTCGCCGTTGCCGCCTAACGGGGCACTTTTCTTAAAGCCGCCAGTAAGCTAAAATCATTCCTATCGTTTGAAGTGAAACGAAATAGTATGCGGCATTAATCGAAAAAAGTTTCCAAGAACGACCTTCCCAGGAAACGGAACCGAATAAAAGAGGAACATAGTATCCGATCCAGGTAAAAAAGCCCGCAAAGAATCCGTACGTCCAGGCCGGCTGATCTTCTCCGACTTTCCAGGAGGAGGGTCTCCAAACATCCACACTATGCGCCAATACGTAAGCGGTCAAAAAGGTTCCGATTACCATCAGTGCCAAAGACTTTATCATTTGTTTGTTATCCGGTTTCATATCCTTAGGAAAACCCATTTCCGCCGCCCACACTTTACCGAATAACGGGCCGTACCATAGAAAACCGATTATTACGTTCGCCAAAACTCCCGCGAGAATGGCGAGATAATTTAAATGAATTTCGGGTTGCATAAACCCCTCCTGGTTCGGAAAAGCTTTCTATCATTCTCAAAAAGCGAGTCAAGTATTTATTATTTCGTATCGAACAAGGTACTCCATCGCTTAACGCTTACGTTTCGATTTCTTCCATTTGAGAAGTATGAGTAACCGGATACAAACGCTTTAAGTAAAGTTGAGTAGCCTTATCTTCGGGAAAAACCTGAATCACTTTTTCGAAGTAATTCTTCGCGTCTTCGAAATCCTTTGCATGAAAGCTTATGACCGCGCGCTCATAATCTCCTTTCGTGCGCAGTTTCAAATCTTGGTCTTCCGGCTCGTCACCGTCGATGATTTCATAAACGGAAACGGGTTTTTGTTTTCCTTTAACCTTTACGCGGTCCAAAAATCGATAGTGAAATTTTCCGTTTGCCTTCACTTCCTCTACCGTGCTTTCACTTACTGCGATCCTAGATCCGTAGATTTTCGTAAGACTCTCGATTCTGGATGCCAAATTAACGGTGTCGGATATTACGGTACCTTCCAACCTTTCCTCGGCCCCAATCGTTCCAAGCATTAAAGAACCGGAATGTATTCCGACTCCGATCTGGATAGGAACATACCCTTGACTGTGCCTATGTGAATTGTATTCTTTCAAATACCTCTGCATTTCAACGCCTGCGGATACGGCATCTATTACATTTCTTTGAAATAATGCCATGATCGCGTCCCCGATAAACTTATCGATAAAGCCGTTATACCGCTGAATGATTGGACTCATCCTACTTAAATATGAATTAATAAAATTGAAATTCTCCGCTGGCGTCATTTGTTCCGAAAGCGTCGTAAAAGAACGAATATCGCTAAAAAGGACGGCCATATTCTTCTGAATTTGATCGCCTAACTTAACGTCCAATATCGAGTCTTTGCCGAGATTTGCCAGGAAATCCCGAGGTACAAATCGCGCGTACGATTCCGTCAAAATTTTTTGCATCTCGAGCGTCTTTGCTTGAGCCTCCTCCTTTTCCCTTTTGATCGCATTAATCCGAGAGGCTAGCGCGAAAGATAATAAGACGACTTCCAGTCCGGCGCCGATTTGTAATCCGTAGTTGGTTAAGAATACGTCCGGAAGTACGGCAAACGATTTTAATCCGTATAGTATACCGCCTGATAGAAGCGTTAACCAAGCTATCAAATAGTAAATGGCAGGCCTATATCCCTTATTTAAAACGTAAAAAGCGCAGCCTAATACCAGCGGGACGTTGAGCATCGCGTAAACGGCAAGAATCCAGAGTATGGAAGAGATCTTTACGAAAATCGATACGATCGTGAGGACAAATCCGATTATACTGGATACGATCAAAGCCTTATCTGCGCGAGGAATATGCTCGTAAGTTATCAGGAAGAATCTCGAAAAAAGTATTACAAAAACGGGAAGTAACGGAATTAAGAATGTCGGAGCGTAGCTGGCTAACCAGGTCGAATTAGGCCACACAAACTGAAAGGCTAAACCGTTTAAACTCATTTGCAAGAGGCCGAAGGTAATGATATATAAAACGTAAAAGAAATAGCTTAGATCCCTAACCGTAAAGAATAAAAACAAATTATACAACGCCATGACGAATATAAGTCCGTAGTATAATCCGAATATGAATTGTTCGTTCGCATTCCGATTCGCGAAAGCTTTTTCGCTCAGAATTTGAATGGGAAGAGAGATCGTACTCTCCGATTCGATTCTTAAGTAAAAAACGGATTCGACTTCCAACTCTTCGTCATTGTGCAGAGGCAATTCAAATATAAAATTTCTATGGTTGATCTCTCTTTCGCGAAATGGAAGCTTATCCCCCGCCTTCTTTACCTTGTAACCTCTTTCCGAAGGAATGTAGAAATCCACATGATCGAGCACGGGATGACTGACTTCCAGATACCAACTACGCACACTTCTGGATTCATTTTGCAGAGGAATTCGAACCCAGTACGCGAAATCAGTTATTCCAAAATTCGTTTTTTGGGGAATGGTAAACCTTATATCCTTTTTCCCGTCCACAATATCCTGAATGGTTAGGTTCTTAGTCTTATCTACGTAAAATGAGACGGTCTTTCCGATATCATATTGGTCCTTGTCGTCCGTGAGAATGATATCTTCAACATATCTCTGCTGACCATGAATCGGATAATTCAATAAATAAAATACAGAAAGGAATACGATGGAATAAATTATATTCATATCAATTATGAATTCCTAATGTTTTTGAAATTAATTTATCGAAAACCCGAGTCGGAAGATACTCCGATAAAACCGTGTCCGTAAGGAAACTACTTTTTAAAAAATACCTAACTTTCGGATTTGAACTTTGTATCGCATCAATAATTGCCGCTATAACTTTTTCCATTGGAACGCCGGCTTTGGCTTTTTTTTCATTTATTTGGACGAACTTCAAAAGCGAGTCCTTATACTCCGAATCGTCGGATATTTTCAAAATCCCTTCATTAATTTTGTCCGTCAACGGAGTCAATATGGCACCGGGCAAGATTGAAACGACATCGATACCGTATAAACTTAGCTCTCTTCTTAAGCCGTCCGTCAATGCCTCCAGTCCATATTTGGAGACGGAATAGGCGGCCAAAAACGGGAATGTTCGTATTCCGCTCATCGAACTTATATTAATAATGCGTCCGGGCGGAATCTTCGAATCTTTCTTCCCGCCCAAAAGCGCTATAAATTTTTGGACCACAAGAAACGGGCCGATCAAATTGATTTCGATTTGCCTTCGAAAAGAATCGATAGGTAATTCGACTAACGGGCCGGGAATCACGACGCCGGCATTATTAATAACCGCTCGCAACCCTTTGCCTCCTAAAATTTCTTCCGCCTCTTGAACTGCAGCGGATATAGCGGTCTCATCGGTTACATCAAAATATAACGGATGAAACCGATCGCCCAGCCGGTCCCTAAGAGCGGCGCCTTGCTGCCTCGAGCGAACGCTCCCAAAAACGAAAAAATTTTTACTAATTAGCGTTTCCGTTAATGCAAGCCCGACTCCCGAATTAACTCCGGTAACAAGTATATATTCCATAGACACACTCTATACAATTCTAAAGGTCGTGCAAATTATTTATTGCTTTTTTATAATTTTTCAATATTCTTCGGCCCTATGACTGGCATCGGCCATTTATCTTCCGCATTCCTCCTAAAATCTAAATTCAAAGAAACTCCTCTCTGGATTTTCCTCGTTGCTGCGGAAATCGTCGAGATAGTCTGGGTATTCCTGAATCTCAATCTTATCGGATTCATGCCCGCTTTAGAATATATGAAAATAGAAATACCTTTTCTTTATATTGGAAACATGAAGCTTTTAAGCCAGCAATATTCTCATTCACTCGTAGGAGGAATCCTAATCGGCATTCTTTATTTCTTAACTCTTAAAGCATTCAAAATGCCCTTCGCTTTGCGCTACATTACAGTCGCGATCCCTGTCAGCGGTCATTGGCTTTTGGACTATTTGGTTCACGATCATGATCTCCAGATTTTCCCGATTTCAAATACGATCAAAGTCGGCCCTTTATATTCTTTCGATTTGGCCGCACCTGAACTTGGCATTAGTGCGACGCTTCCCTTAGCGGGCTTCGGTATTCAGGCGTTCTTTTCCGCCGTGTGTGCATATTATTTTCTAAAGAATTTTCAATTCTCCGAAGCGACCCATAAACGAAATTTTATCATCGGATTCATAATACTTAATCTGCTCTCATTGCCCATCTTTATAAAAGGTTTAATGACTTTCCTAATTAAATCGGAAATTTGGATGACAATTGCCGTGCTCTTCGATATGATCTTTGCCGGTATCGTACTATTATATTTGTCTAAAGCGGCAAAACCGATCTCTCGGACAAATTCATAACTTACCGCCGATGCAAAGTTTATCATCGAGCAGAAATTTACGCATCGAGCTTGTCGCATTTTTATCTTCGAGAACACTTTTTTAAGAATTCGATGATTTTTGGAAATACATCCCTCTCGCTGTTTTTACCCATGAGCGTATCCTGATGACCGTACCCTTTTGCTATAAAAAGTTCGTTTCTATTATCGGGCCTTAATCTTTTTAGGGTTTCATACGCGACTATATTCGAATTCTTAAAAACCTTATTTTTATCTCCCGTGATAAACAAAATCGGTGTCTTTATATCGGATGCATATTCTAAATAATTATTAGGGAGAGAATCATAACGAGTTTCTCTGACCTTGTATTTTACGACGACTTTACGAAAGACGGCTTTTCTAATATGCCTATGATAATTCATGGAAGTTGCCCCGAATAAATCACCGACGCGTCGATGAGTCACTGACGGAAGGTTGGCATGTTCATAGCATGCCGGCCATCCGGTTCCCCACATCAAACTCAGCATATGGCAGGCGGGATTATCGCATTCATTATGAAACAAACTGATGAATTTCGAAAAGAACTTCCCTCTAGCGGGACCGGGCAAATAAGACCAACGAGGGTTTACGTTCGGAAAACGAAAAACGTTCTCGATGAGGAAAGGCGCCAAAATGAGTTTAACCTTAGACCATAGGGCGACATTAGGCGTAATTGAAACACTGTTGGAAGTCACGCTAGTAATTCCATCGATTTTCTTAGCAAAGAAACTCATAAAAAAGGAAATAGAGCCGACGCAGTGAACGATAAAATGGATTCGCTTATCATTGCCGACGTTTTCTCGAACCTTATGCAACGCAGCCGGAACATCGTATAAAGCGATATCATCCAAGTTATAACGATGAGGTGACAGGTTATAATTCGACCGAAGACTTCCGCGCCAGTCGAAACTCCACACGTCGTTAAAGCCGTGCTCGTGAAGATAAGTAACTATGTTTTTATGTTCCGGCATTATGAACATGTCGGAAGAGGTCGTAAGTCCGTGCATCAAAATGACGACATCTTTGCTTTCCTTTTTTTTAAACCTAAGAAGACTTAATGAGAGTTTGTCTTCCGTGCTAACATAATGTGTCGTAATTTCCGCATTCTTTACGCCGTCCAAAGTGAATAAAGGAATCTCGCGTTCTCTCCATAATTCCGGCTCGGCTTTTCCCCAATGAACGGCATATACCTCCCATAAGTTGCCGGCAAAAAGCTCACCGAATTGTAGAAACGCATTTTTTCTGTCTTCGAATGTTTTCCCGTTCGATCGAAAGGTCGTCATTTGTTTAATAAAATCCAATTCGTGAATGTGTAAAATTCCCTCGGCGATTTTCTCGGTCTTTAACTCCGATTTTTCGATCACAAATCCGTCAAAAATTCTCGTATATAGTGTGGATGTATCATTCCAAATATTTAAAATTCCGTCGTCCTTGACGACTTTATGTCCGCTTAGCGTGTATTCCGCTCCTTTCCGGTTTTTAAGGAAAAGCCTATATTGCATATTCTTAACATTTTCGGAAGGGGCACCCTTATCTACGAAACAATTAAAATCCCCTTTTACGACTTCCAATCGTCCACCTAAGGATGCGCAATCCACCCAGCCGATGGCCGTACCTTTTTCCGTAGGATCATACACAAAAAATGCGACGTCAGCTATCCTGATCGTTAAGTGAAACATAATATAATTTTTTTCTTTCTTTCCGGCGGAATAGGAATCCTGATAAGAGGACTTTGGAGACAGAGTAATATAACCCTTCATTTCTTCGGTAAATTCCAAGCTGACCGGCGCAGTACTCGCATTAGACGACTTCCTTTTTTCCCTCTTATTTGCCATAAATATTTGAATCCTTTCGAAATTAAAGCCTGGACGTCGATTTAGATCCGGTAATCCCTTCGGCAACTCGCTCCGACAACGCGGCAATTGTCATCGACGGGTTCGCTCCCACTGCCGTCGGAATCAAGCTGCCGTCGGAAACGTAAAGACCTTGATAACGAAAAACTTGTCCGAAATTTTTAGGATCGGAAGAACAAACCCCTTCCGATTCGCTGGTTGCTATAACGCATCCACCTAAGGGATGAACCGTTACGTTATTTCTAATCGGCCAGGACCAAGTCGGCAAAGGCAAATGCGATTCAGCCTTGGTAAATTCCGCAAAATCCTTCGTCACTTTCTGAATGGATTCGTAAAGCGGCATACTATTCTTTTGGGGCCACTTCACTTGCAAGGATTTTCTCTTTTTGTCCAAGTACATCTCACCGTCGGCACGATCGATCCCCATACATAGTAACACTGCGGAGGAGTATGAGAGATTGTTGTTGAACATTTCGCTTAGAAGAAACCCGATCCGACCGAAAATTTTTCCGGTAAAAAAACGCGCGAAAACTTCTCCGATCACTCTGAGAAAAAAACCGATTCTTAAAAACCATGGAATGGCTCCCTCCATGAAGTAGGAGGCGAATACAGGATAGCTAGCGTCTTCTAATACGAATGCATGTTTTGAATCGTAATCCTTGAACAAATTATAATCGGTATATTGCGTAATGACCGGGCCGTAATTCGGATCGGTCGGTTCTTTTCCTTTTATAACAAACGAAAGAAAATCTCCATTGCCGGAGAATCTCTTTCCCAACCGACCAGAGATTGCCGGTAGAGTTTTAAATTCTTCCTTACACTTCAATAGCAGTTCGGTCGTTCCTAAAGTTCCGGCCGAAAGAATCACACGATTCGTATCCGAATAAAGAGACTTACCGGTCTTCAAATCTATATAATGTACTCTGTAACCGTTCTCTCCCGTCGATTTAGAATCTTCCGTCTTATTCTTTCCTAGAGGAACGATTTTAACGACTAAATGCTCCGTCCGAATCTCCGCTTTATATTTGTTCTCCGCAACAAACAGATAATTCAAATCTAACGTGTTTTTAGAATGCGTATTGCAACCGATATCGCATTCGGCGCAATATGTACAGGAGGTCTGCACAGCTCCGTATTTATTTTTTTCCTGGAGACCGACCTCTAAAGGTTTCTTAAAATCGTTTCCAAAAAAGACATTAATATTTGCTAATTTAGAATCACGACCCCCCTCTCTCGCGAATCTTTGATAGAGCTCCGTTCGAACGATTTTACGCGCCGGGTCACCGTTTTGTGGAATCGGTCTAGACCCTAACACTTCCTTGACAACCTTATAATAAGGAACCAAATCCTTCTTTTTACTTTCGATAGGCCAACGTTCGTCGAAAATATCTTCCGGAGGTTCTAAAAATACGTTCGCGTAAATTAGGGACCCGCCCCCTAGTCCAGCCGAAAGCACGACATCCATATTCGGATAATTACGGATATCGAACAGCCCTGTTTCATTTAGATTTCGAAATTGCCGAGCGCGGAAAGGATTCGGGTCTTCGGGAACATTCCAAAAATTTCTCGACATGGCATGCGGAGATCGCGGGAAGGATCCCTTCGGATACCGTTTTCCCCTCTCTAGTATTAAAACTTTCTTGCCCCATTTTTTTGAAAGCCTGCATCCGATAACGGCTCCTCCAAACCCAGAACCGATGATTAGCGCTTCGTACAATTTGACTCAACCTCCGTTCGATGAAAAATTAACTTATTTACATTATTTTCCATATAAAATCAATAAATAATTGATTTAATTATAATATTTTGAATAACCTTTTTATAAAAGACTATGAGCAAAATTCGTTATATAGTAATTTCTGATGTTCATTTTGGCGCTTATAATAGCCTGCTCACACATATTGATGAAATAGACGGAGTTCCCCCGGACAAACGATTCCCGGTTAACGCGTTAAAAACCTCCCCCGTTCTCAAAGACTTGATGGAATGTTTAAAAACGATCGTCACTTCCGTTAACAAAGGAGGTAAACTACCGCAGTTTATCCTGTTGGGGGACATTCTGGAATTAGCATTAGGAAGCATGAATGACTCGGCCATGACCTTCGAACGGTTTTTAGAATGCGCTTATGGGACTAAAAAGCCGATTTATTCCGACCAACTATTGTACATCCCCGGAAATCACGACCATCATCTCTGGGAAACCGCGAGAGAAAAACAATATGTAGATTACATCGCATCCCTGAAACCCCGCGACCATATAGCGGATTCATGGCATACTACTAAGATGGTCGACCCGGATTTTATTCTTTCCGACCTGCTTACCGGAATACTACGAAGGAGCCCTCGCTTGAGGCAGGCGAAGGCGTTGATTGCTTATCCGAATTACGAAATCCGAGCGAAGGATAAGGGTAAATCGATCATACTGAGCCATGGAAATTTCTTGGAAAACATTTATTCATTGATGAGTTCAATCCAAAGAGTTCTCCTCCCGGAGATGGATACCGGCAAGGAGTTAAAGACTTCGACTTCCTTTTGGGGAAAGCTTAAAAGGAGCTTGCCGTTCCAAAGTAAACTCGAGCCGAATAAACCGGAATCCATCTATGATCTAGAACGCGAAAACTTTGCTTGGATCGATTTCTTTTGGTCCACATTGGGTAGGTCGGGGAAAGTCGGGAAAGGTGTCGGATTAATTTACGATATGCTACAAGACCCGAAAGCGGTCGGTAGATTGTCTTCAAACGTGTCGGAATATTTACTTCGAAATTTGGATATCCGTCCGTTGCTGAAATCGGTCATTCAATACGCGTTATCTTTCTTTCTTCAAAAGATCGTTCTTAAAGTCGGACAAAGCGAACGCGGAATGTCCGATTCAGTGCTTAGCGAGGAGGTCATACGGAATTTGGACGTCTACTTCGATACGATTCTTCCGAACCAATGGAAGGCGGAGACGGAGAGGAAATTCCCAGTAAAGTATTCTTTTATTTTCGGACACACGCACAAACCCTTCGAATCCCATTCTCAAGAACTGGGCTTGGCTTCTCCCCATATTCCAGTTTATAATACCGGAGGCTGGGTGGTTGATACGATCAAAGAAATGCGTTCACACGGCGGCGCAATTCTCTTAATCGACGAAGAAGCCGATATCGTTTCATTTCACGCCTATAAAGAAAGCGATTTGAAACCTTCCTTTCATCGTTTAAAGGACGAAACAAATCCCTTATACGATACGCTTATCCGAAAGGTCGATCTTTCTTCGGGCAATTTTAAAAAACTTTCATCTTCCTTTCATAAAGAAATCGAACTGCGTAGAAAGATGTTAAGGACCCGAGTGGAAGAATAAAGTCTACGGTTAGGTAATTCCTCTTACCGTCGAAATTTTCAGAGGAGATTCCGATTCGTCGGCATCATTCCTTTTTCGAATCACGGACTCGTAATAGGATTCATAGTCGGGAAAATTCGTTCCCATGATTCTATCCCAAAAATTAAAATACAAGCTATAATTGCCGTGAAATTTTTGGTGATGCATGTTATGATGCGAGGATGTATTGATCCATTTTAGAATCGGATGACTTGCCCAGCCTTTCGGAAAAAGTTCGTAGCCCAGATGCCACCAAATGTTCATGATCATCGCATAAAACGTATGGAATAAAACCACGTAAAAGTACACGGGCAAAAAGCATATGATCGGAACGATATAAACTCCTTCTAAGAACGCTTCCGCCCAATGAAAATTATACGCGGCCAAAGGGGAAGGGTTTACGGATTTATGATGAACTGAGTGTACATACGGATAAATTGATCTTAGATGAACCAATCTATGCATCCAATAAAACCAAGTCTCGTGCCATATCGTAATGACTATGTACGTGAAAATCGCGTAAAACCATCCTCCATACAACGAGAAATCGTAATATACTTTTTTCTGAAGATAACCGAGTCGAGAAAGAGTAAAGACCGTCACTGAAATCGCACAAAATATGAAAAGAGTCACCGCCGATTGCTTTATCTCGAAGACAAGGCGTTCTTTTTTAGGGAAAGCGGGCTGAATACGAAAACGTTGAAAATAACCTTTCTTCCAAACCCAGAATACTAGGAAAGCTATACCTGCAATCGGATAATAGCGAACAAAATTCATCATCAGCTGATAAAGCGCAAATCCCCCTACGCAATCCCAGCTCAACTCACAAGTAAACCTCATAGTCCCCTGCACTTTTACTCGTTTATCTTAGGATAAAATTGCCGTTTCGTCGTCCGAAAATCTTTCCATAAATGAAGAAAGAAGGCCTGATCATTTGGCACACAAACGAATCCCGGAACTTCCTTCAGCATTCTTGTCCGAACCGAGTTTCTCGATCAGTGCATTAAAGTTTTGTAACCGCCTAATCAAGCCCACCTTTTGCTCCTCGGCCAATCGTGCTAAACTATTTTTAATGAACAGAACAAATGTAGATTGGCAGCAAGAGTTTGAGGAATTTTCAAAAAGCGGATTTTCGCAACCGCAATACTGCAAAAAGAAAGGACTAAAATACTCGGCCTTTCGTTACCACTGGAAGAGGCGGGCTAAGATTCAGCAAAAAGAAGAGAGCTTTGTAGAAGTACCTCAATCGGTTTCAAACAGCATTTCGTCGGTAGGGTCTGAATTTTTGACCCTAAAAATAGATTCGTCCGGCAAGGCTTCGCTACAAGTAAACCTTCAGTTTAGTTTGGGACAATGGAGCTAAATCCCGGCAGGAGAAAAGTGTATTTACGACCTGGAGTCACCGACTTAAGGAAATCGATTAATACGCTTGCCATCATCGTAGAAGGCAGAATGAAGAAGGACTTGTATTCGGAGAGTGTATTTCTATTCTGCAATCGCAAGAAAGACAAACTGAAAATGCTCTACTGGGACAAGAGCGGGTTTTGTCTTTGGCAGAAAAGATTAGAGGAGAGTAAATTTCCTTGGCCGAACTCGGAGGAAGAAGTTCGAAAGATCCCGGTAGAAAGATTTCATTGGCTTTTAAACGGGATCGATTTCTTTAAAGAGCATAGGAAACTAAAATATAAGAAAGTGAGCTGAAAAGATTGACTAATTTAATCGCAAAATCTACATTTAGATGCCGTGTCCTTAGATATAAACGAACTGCCGAATGATGTAGAAGAACTAAAGAAAATTATTATATTCCAAAATAATAAGTACTCTGAAGAATTGCGACTCCAAAGGCAGAGAGAAGCCGAGCATCTCGACCAAATTGAGCGCTTAAAGATCCAACTATTCGGAAGAAGGACGGAGAAATGGAGCCAAATCGAGATAGACCAAGGACTTCTTTTTAACGAAATAGAAAATTCTCTAAAAGAAGATTCGCCTGATCCGGAGGAAGACAGTCTTTTTACTCCAGTCAAGGGCCATACGAGAAAGAAGACTGGAAGAAAACCATTTCCTGACTACTTTCCCCGAATTGAAATCTTGCACGATATTCCCGAAATCGACAAAACCTGTTCTTGCGGGCATGAGCTGACTCGAATCGGAGAGGAGAAGTCCGAGAAGCTGGATCTAATCCCGGCAAAAATCCAAGTCGAAGTCCACATTCGCCCTAAGTATGCGTGCAAGCATTGTGAAGGGACTTCCGATGAAAATCAACCTGTCGTTAAAATAGCACCAGTTCCCAATCAAATCGCCGAAAAGAGTATGCTTTCATCGAACTTTTTAGCTTACACACTTACTCAAAAGTTCGCAGATGCTCTTCCCTTTTACAGACAAGCTGGAATTCTTCAAAGATCGGGAGTCGATATTTCAAGAACAACTTTATCGAATACTGCGATCCAAGTATATGAAAAGCTTTCTCCAATGATTGAGGATATAAGAAAAGAGCTTTTCAAATCGAAGTATTTACAGATAGATGAGACGGTTCTCCAAGTGTTAAACGAACCGGAAAGGTCGAATACAACCAAATCCTATATGTGGGTGATTCGGGGATTTATCCGAGAAAAACCGGTAGTATTATATCATTATGAACCGAGTCGGAGTGCTAAATTTTTAGAGGAATGGATTTCCAACTTCGAAGGGATTATCCAAACAGACGGTTTTGAATCTTACGATTCTTTATTGAAAGTAAAATCAAAGATTCTTCATGCAGGATGCTGGAATCATGCTCGAAGGAGATTCTTTGAAATTTTAAAAATAGATCCTAAGAACGCTCAAGCAGAATGGATCGTAAAGGAAATCGGTAAGCTCTATGCAATCGAGTCGAAGGCCAGAGAAGCAAGTTTAAGTTCCGAAGAACATTTAAAACGGAGACAATCTGAATCCAAGCCGGTCGTTGATGAGATCCGTTCCTGGATGAATAAACGAATTATAGAAGTCGCTCCGAAATCTTCGATGGGTAAAGCCCTTGGTTATCTCGCTGGCCAATGGGAAAAATTGCTCATCTTTTTGGACCATCCGGAATTGCAATTGGATACAAATCTGGTCGAGAATGATATTCGTCCTTTTGTGATCGGAAGAAAAAATTGGCTCTTCTCTGGCTGCCCGGAAGGAGCGACTGCAAGTGCAGGATTTTATTCTTTAGTTCAAATTGCAAAGCTCGCGGGAGTCGATCCTTATGCGTATTTGCGGGATCTATTTAAGTCATGGGAAAGCGAGCCGAGGAGTCTTTCTTGTCAGGATCTGCCGCAACTCGCTATACCTGTGCTTGATTAGGCGGTTACGTAATAAGGGTTTTAATCCGGATATAAAAAAAGGAGGCTTTTGCCTCCTTTCATTGATTGGGATTTCTCGAACGAGTCGAGAGACATGCGCTTTACACCCGGAAAAAAATCCGGGTCGTCATTACTAAGAAATTTCTTACCAGCGGTAGTGGCTGAACGCCTTGTTTGCGTCCGCCATTTTGCGGATATCTTCCTTCTTCTTGATGGCAGAACCTGTGCCTTTTTGAGCCTCGATGAATTCCGCAGCTAGTTTATTCGCCATTCCTTTTTCGTTCCGGTCTCTGGAATAACGAATGAGCCAGCGAATTCCCAAGGCTAAACGACGCTCCGGGCGAACTTCGATAGGAACTTGATACGTAACACCACCCACGCGGCGTGATTTTACTTCCACTTGCGGTTTTACGTTTTCGAGAGCTTCTTTGAAGGTTACATACGGATCATTTCCGGTCTTCTTCTGGATCAACTCGAGTGCATCGTAAAATAGCCTCTCTGCTACGGATTTCTTTCCGTCTACCATAAGACAGTTGATGAATTTTGCGATATGAGCGTCGCCATAAACCGAATCCGGCTGAATTTTGCGGGGCTCGACTTTTCCTCTTCTTCTGGACATTCCCTATCTCCCGTTTACGCCTTAGGTTTTTTCGTTCCGTACTTGGAACGGCTTTTACGACGCTTATCAATACCGAGCGTGTCCAAGGTACCGCGGATAATATGATAACGAACCCCTGGTAAGTCTTTGACCCTTCCACCGCGGATCAGAACAACGTTGTGTTCCTGCAAGTTATGTCCCTCGCCAGGAATGTAAGCGGTTACTTCGATTCCGGTGGTAAGACGCACCCTTGCTACTTTTCGCATAGCGGAGTTCGGTTTTTTAGGAGTGAACGTGGTCACCCTTGTGCAAACTCCCCTACGTTGGGGGCTACTCTTAAGAGCAGGAGATTTAGATTTGTTCTTCTGTTTCTTCCTGCCGTGGCGTATAAGTTGGCTAATTGTAGGCATGAATCCCTTCTATTTTTAGGCGGGTGACGACCCGATTTTACCAGATCGTCAGTACCCGCTCTGTTGTAAATCTCTTTAGTTCTCCGTATCTTCCGGTATTACTGGGGGAATCTCTTCCTCTTCCACTTCTATCGGTTGATCCAGGTCTCCATACGTTTCTTTGAATACCGCAACATCGCGATATTTTCTCATTCCGGTTCCTGCAGGAATCATATGACCTATGATCACATTTTCCTTAAGTCCCGCCAGGTTGTCCGTCTTTCCTTTGATCGCAGCGTCCGTCAAAACTTTGGTAGTCTCTTGGAAAGACGCCGCAGAGAAGAACGATTCGGTATTCAAGGATGCCTTCGTTAAACCCAGAAGAATCGGAACCGATTGCGCGGGAGAGCCGCCTTCCGCAATGACTCGTCTGTTTTCTTCCACAAACATAAAGCGATCCACTTGTTGTTGATTCACGAAAGAGGTGTCCCCGGAATCCGTAATCAAGACCTTGCGCATCATCTGACGAACTACGACTTCGATGTGCTTATCGTTGATATGCACACCTTGGAGGCGGTAGACTTCCTGAACTTCCTGCACCAGATACACTTGAAGAGCGGTAACTCCCTTAACTCGAAGAATATCATGGGGATCCAGGTTCCCGTCATCCATCTGATCTCCGCGTTTTACGAAGTCACCGTGACGAACACGAAGTTGTTTACCGATCGGAATCGTTACTTTAACTTTATCTAAATCTTCACTGTCAGGCACGATATAGAGAACCCGTTTCTCTTTTACGATTTCTCCGTTATCTTCGATCTTACCGTCCATTTCCGCGAGAGTGGTCGCGTCTTTCGGACGACGTGCTTCGAAGAGTTCGTCCACGCGAGGAAGACCACCGGTGATATCCCGGGTTTTTTCGGCAACGGTAGGAATCTTGAATAGAATATCTCCTGCCTTGACCTTGTCTCCGTTTTGCACGGAAAGAATCGCGTCCACAGGGACAAGATATTCTTCGCGGGTTCCTCCGGATGAAACGACTACACGAGGAACCAGCTTGTCCCTACGCTGTTCGATCACTTTATAATTTACGTTAGAAGTTTTAACGTCTTCGTCCCGGCGAACGTTCTTACCTACTTCCAGATCCACCCATTGAGCGGTTCCTTCGATTTCGGTTACTCCGATCTCGTTGTACGGGTCGAACTCGGCCAGAGCCTGATTCGCTTCCGTGATATCGGTCGACTTAACGTTCAGAGTTGTTCCGGTCTTCACTGGAACGACGGCTTCTTCACCGAGAATTCTGAATAAACCGTTCTCGATTTTGATCGTACCGGGTGCGTCCGAAGTGACGTTTTCTCCGGAGGCGAGAGTTGCGACCAACTCACCCTTATCCACTTTTTGTCCGTCTTCCACTCTGAGGTTGGTCAGATCGGAAGCTTTGAACTGCTGGATCAGCCTTTGAACCACGATGGATCCGCGGCGAGTGAAGATAATTCCCCGATCCGTCGTGGATAGAGTCCGTCCGTTGATCGCGTTTACGATCGCACGATATCCGACCTTATGTTCCTTCTCCTGAACCTTAGCGGAAGCGGCTCCACCGATGTGGAAGGTCCGCATCGTAAGCTGAGTTCCCGGTTGGCCGATGGATTGAGCGGCGATGGTTCCGACCGCCTCTCCGATTTCCGCCGGAGTCAAACGAGCCATGTCCATGCCGTAACATTTAATGCAGATTCCCCATCGAGCTTCGCAAGTCAGAGGAGAACGAACCTTGATTTTTTCATAACCTAGGTTTTCCAATTTCTGACCGACTTCTCTCGTAATCAGGGTACTTTTCGGATAAACGATGTCCTCGGAAACAGGATCTACGATATCCTCGGCGGTATAGCGGCCGAAGACGCGATCACTGAGGGAAACGATTACGTTCTCCCCTTCCTTTACCGTTCCTAACGTAATGCATTCTTCGGTTTGACAATCGTCTTCCGCGACGATCACGTCTTGGGAAATATCCACCAGACGACGAGTCAGGTAACCGGCGTCGGCGGTTTTCAAAGCCGTATCCGCGAGTCCCTTACGGGCACCGTGAGTGGAAATGAAGAATTCGAGAACGCTCAAACCTTCCCGGAAGTTGGAACGAATCGCGAGTTCGATGATTTCTCCGGAAGGTTTCGCCATCAAACCGCGCATTCCAGCCAACTGACGGATCTGTTGTTTGGATCCGCGGGCGCCAGACGCAGCCATGATGAATACGGGATTGTATCCGCCTTTATCCTTCTCCAGTTCTTTGAACATGGAATCGGTGATGAGATCGTTGGTTTTGGTCCAGATCTCGATCACTTTTTTCTTACGTTCTTCGTTGGTGATGATACCTTTGCGGTATTCACCGTCGGCACGTTCGACTTCCTTATTGGCGTCGCCGACTAGAGTAACCTTGCCGGGAGATACGCGGATATCCTCGATGGAAATAGTCGGACTGAAGATCGTAGCGTAACGATATCCTAATTTCTTAATATCATCCAACATGAGAACGGTTTGTGCCGGACCGTATTTCTCGTACACTTCGGCGATAATCCTGTTCGTCTCCTTATCGGAGAGAGCACGGTTCACGTAAGGATATCCTTCCGGAAGAACCGTATTGAAGATCAATCTTCCCGGAGTGGTCTCCAGAATTTTTCCTTGGTGAAGGACCGAGATTTTCGTTCTATATTCGATCACACCCCGATCAATCGCGTAAGTCACCTCTTCCAAGTTCGCAAAGGACTTGAGAGGAACTCCCGCTTCGGAAGGAAGTTCGGAAGTTAGATAATAAATTCCTAATACGATATCCTGAGTCGGTCCGCAAATCGGGTGCCCGTTAGCGGGGTTCAGAATATTATGGGGGGAAAGCATGAGCATCCACACTTCCAACTGGGCCTTCGGAGTCAGAGGGACGTGGATCGCCATTTGGTCCCCGTCGAAGTCGGCGTTGAACGCATGACACACGAGAGGGTGCAATTTGATCGCTTTTCCTTCCACTAAGATCGGTAAGAAAGCTTGGATCCCGAGACGGTGAAGAGTCGGAGCACGGTTCAACATGACCGGGTGCTCTTTTACGACGGTCTCGAGAACGTCGAAAACTTCCTTCTCTTCGGCTTCGACTTTTTTCTTAGCCGACTTGATGTTCGGAGCCAAGTCGAGATCCACGAGTCGCTTCATAATAAAAGGCTTGAAGAGTTCGAGAGCCATTTTCTTAGGAAGGCCCATCTCGTGGTATTTCAGTTCCGGGCCGACTACGATTACGGAACGTCCCGAATAGTCCACGCGTTTACCGAGAAGGTTTTGGCGGAAACGCCCTTGCTTTCCTTTCAACATATCCGAAATGGATTTGAGAGGACGATTTCCTTTTCCTTTTACCGTGCGTTTGCGACGGCTATTATCAAAGAGAGCGTCCACAGCTTCCTGCAACATACGCTTCTCGTTACGAACGATGATTTCCGGAGCCTTCAAAGCGAGAAGACGCTTAAGTCGGTTATTCCTATTGATTACACGACGATAAAGGTCGTTTAAGTCGGAAGTCGCGAAGCGCCCGCCTTCCAATTGCACCATCGGGCGAAGTTCCGGAGGAATGACCGGAACAACATCCAATACCATCCACTCGGGACGGTTACCGGAATCCCGGAACGCTTCCAAGACTTCCAGGCGTTTTAGAATTCTCTTATCTGTGATTTTTTCCTTCTCTTGGATCTTTTGACGAATGATACGCGCTTCCGCATCCACGTCGATACGAGACAGGAGCTCCTTAATCGCGTCCGCGCCGATTCCGGCCACGAATTTGTCGCCGTACTCGTCCAAATACGCGTGGTATTCTTCCTCGTCGATGAGCTCCCCGCGATTTCTACCCGTGTCGGCCGGATCGATGATCACATACTTTTCGAAGTAGAGAACACTCTTGAGCTGGTTGATCGTCATATCCAGTAAGAGTCCCATACGAGACGGCACCGAACGATAGTACCAGATATGAGAAACAGGCGCCGCAAGTTCTATATGACCCATGCGCTCGCGACGAACTTTGGAGTGGGTTACCTCGACTCCGCATTTGTCGCAAACCACGCCTTTATAGCGAATGGATTTGAACTTACCGCAATAGCATTCCCAATCCTTGGTGGTTCCGAAAATCTTTTCGCAAAAGAGTCCGTCTCTTTCCGGTTTCAGAGTACGATAGTTGATGGTTTCCGGTTTTTTAACTTCGCCGTAGGACCATTCTTTGATCCGTTCGGGAGAAGCCAGTCTGATTGTAATTGATTCGAAGTCGTTATTGGATCTCATGCTAACCTTCCCTTAGGCGTTCTCGATGGTCTCGAATTTAATCTTCTTTTTGCTCTTGGAATATTCGTCTTCATAGTCCGAGATATCCACGGTGTTTCCCTCGGAGTCGGTGATGACGATGTCCAGAGCAAGTCCCCTGAGTTCCTGTACCAATACGTTGAATGATTCCGGAATTCCCGGCTTGATGGAATGGATTCCTTTTACGATCGCCTCGTAAATTCTCGCCCTTCCCAACATATCGTCGGATTTAATGGTGAGGAGCTCCTGCAATGTATGGGATGCGCCATATGCTTCCAGCGCCCACACTTCCATTTCTCCCAAACGCTGTCCCCCGAACTGAGCCTTACCACCCAAAGGTTGCTGAGTAACCAAAGAGTAGGGTCCGGTGGAACGAGCGTGGATTTTGTCATCAACGAGGTGGGCCAGCTTCAACATATAAATGTATCCGCAAAACACTTCGTTCATGAACGGCAAACCCGTCCGTCCGTCGTACAATCTAAATTTAGAACTGAGAGGAAGATTCGCTTCCTTACAATATTTTTCCACGTCCGCTTCGGTGGCTCCGTCGAATACCGGGGTCTCGAAATTAATTCCGAGACGGCTTGCGGCCAATCCGAGTTGTGTCTCGAAAATCTGGCCCAAGTTCATCCTGGAAGGAACTCCTAACGGATTCAATACGATGTCCATCGGAGTACCATCTTCCATGTACGGCATGTCCTCTTCGGCCATGATCCGAGCCACGACACCTTTATTTCCGTGGCGTCCGGCCATCTTGTCTCCGACCAGAAGCTTACGCTTGCGAGCTACGAAAACCTTGACCATCTCTTCCACACCCGCGGGCAATTCGTCGCCTTTCTCACGGGAGAAGCGCTTGATGTCGATTACTGTTCCTTCGAAACCGTTAGGCATGCGAAGAGAAGAATCCCTGACCTCCTTCGCTTTTTCGCCGAAAATGGAATGTAGAAGTTTGTATTCCGGAGTCAGATCGGTTTCTCCTTTTGGAGTCACCATCCCGACCAGAATATCTCCCGGTTTCACTTCCGCACCGATGCGAATCACGCCGGTTTCATCCAGATCGCGGAAAGCTTTGTCCGAAAGATTCGGGATGTCCCGAGTAATCTGCTCTTGTCCCAATTTGGTTTCCCGAGCTTGGATCTCGAACTCTTCGATGTGGATAGAAGAGAAAATATCGTCTTTTACGACTTTCTCGGAAATGAGGATCGCGTCCTCGAAGTTATACCCTTCCCAAGGCATAAACGCTACCAGAACGTTTCGTCCTAATGCAAGAGTTCCGTTATCGACGGCAGGTCCGTCCGCGAGAACGGTTCCTTTTTGCAGAATGTTTCCGAGCTCGTCCATTCTCTCGCCAAAGACGACTTGTCCTGCAAGAGTAGTTCCTCTCCGAACTTCTTCTCCGTTGGAAACGATCGGATGATACTGTTTAGAACCGGAAGTAAGATTGTATTCTCTTATGCTTCCGTTATCCGCAGTGACTTCAATTTTCTCCCTGGTTACCTTGTTGACTTTTCCGTCTATCTCGGAGTGGATCACTCCGACTACGGGAGTTTGGTTAAAGCAAGTGCCTTGGTTGGTCTTCTTAAATTTCGTCAAGTCGTACGTATCGGATTCTTTGCCGCCCTTTTGCTCGACGACGACTTTTTCCGCATCGACGTATTTCACGTATCCGTCTTGTTTCGCGATTACGCAAATTCGGGAATCATACGCAGCACGACTTTCCATTCCGGTTCCCACATAGGGAGCTTCCTGGCGGAGTAAAGGCACCGCTTGGCGCTGCATGTTGGAACCCATCAGGGCCCGGTTTGCGTCGTCATGCTCCAAGAAAGGAATCAATGCCGTCGAAACGGAAACCACCTGCATCGGAGCCAAATCCATGTACTGGATTTCGTTCGGATTTCTAAACGGGAAGTCGGAACGGTGGCGAGTCGAGATGAGTTTGCTTTTAAACTCTCCTTTCTCGTCCACAGCCGAAGAAGATTGGGCTATATAATGATATTCTTCCTTATCCGCGGTCAGGTATTCGATTTGATTCGCGACCTTTCCGTTCTTAACCACGCGGTACGGCGTTTCTAGGAAGCCGTAATCGTTTACCCGCGCATAAGAAGACATGGAAAGAATGAGCCCGATGTTCGGACCTTCAGGAGTTTCGATCGGACACATACGACCGTAGTGGCTGTAATGAACGTCCCGCACTTCGAATCCCGCTCTGTCTCGAGAAAGACCGCCCGGACCGAGCGCGTTAAGACGTCTTTTATGAGTTAATTCCGCCAAAGGGTTGGTTTGATCCATGAACTGAGACAATTGGCTGGAACCGAAGAACTCGTTGATAACCGCAGTGATCGGTTTGATCGAAATCAGAAGTTGCGGAGTTTGGGTCCCGACTTCTTGAACCGTCATTCTCTCTTTGATCACGCGCTCAACCCGAGTAAAACCGACTTTCAATTGATTGGAGATCAATTCTCCCACCGATCTGATACGACGGTTTCCTAGGTGGTCGATATCGTCCGGATAGTAGTTCTCGGTTTCGGAAATCAGATTCAATAAATAGCGAACGGTTTCGATGATATCGGCCGGGCGAAGGACTCTTTCTTTCGCGCTCGTAAACTCTTTCGGGTTATTGAATTCGAATTTGCTATTAATCTTATAACGGCCGACGTCTCCCAAATCGAAGGTTTTAGGAGAGAAGAAGAGGCGATTGAGTTCGGTCTCGGCGTTTTCGATCGTAGAAGGTTCGCCTTGTCGCATAATACCGTGGAATTTAAGAACTGCGTCTTCGTAGTCGTTGACGCCGTCTTTTTCCAGACAGTTCACGAGAACGGGGTTATCCTTATCACGGGGAAACTCGACTAATTCGACTTCTTTTACCTTCATCTCTTTCAAGATGGAGATATTGTCTTCGTTGATCTTGGAGCCGGCTTCGAGCATGACCTCCCCGGTCTCCATGTTGATCACGTCCGCGATTACGCGTCGACCGATCAATCTCTTGAGTTCGCGGGAGCTCCCACCGGCAAGCTTCGCCTTGGAAGCTTTGTAGAAAAGACGAAGAATTTCCTCGTTCGTGCCGTGTCCTAAGGATTTAATCAAAAGAGTGGCGGGAAATTTTTTCTTTCTATCGATTTTGGCGACCAGAATTCCCTTATTGTCCATCTCGAATTCCAGCCAGGATCCGCGGTATGGAATCACACGAGCGGAATATGTATCTCTTTCCGCATCGTAGGAAAAGAAAATTCCTGGAGAACGGTGGAGCTGACTCACGACAACGCGCTCGGCCCCGTTGATGATAAAGGTTCCTTGCTCGGTCATCACGGGAAGATCGCCCATATAAACGACCTGCTCGCGAATCTCGCCCGTTTCCTTGATGATAAGACGAATAACCGCCTTTAGGGGAAGTGCGAACGTCGCATCGGTATCTTTGCATTCTTGCGGTGATTTCTTTGGATCGCCCAAAACATAGTGACTGTATTCCATCACCATATCGTTATTCGGACTTTCGATCGGAAAAGTTTCGCGGAAGACCGCTTCTAACCCTTGGTTCTTTCTTTTGGTAGGGTCCTTAACTTCGGATTGAAGAAACCAGTCGAAGGACTTCTTCTGAATCTGAATCAAGTTGGAAAGGTAATCCAGATTGGTTATCTTACCGAAATTTACCCGTTTTCTCTCTACTTGACCGTACATCGGATACCCCCTAATGGATAATGAAAAATCATAATATGTGTGAATAAAAGCAATAAAGCAAGGAGGTCCATAGGGCCTCCTTGCCTAAGTGAAAGGATTGTAATCTGGTATCTAGGAGACTAGCCCCGAACAGATTAGACTGCCTTAAGTTCGATTTGAGCGCCAACCGCTTCTAGTTTCTTTTTCAGATCGTCGGCTTCCGCTTTCGCGACGCCTTCTTTCACTGCTTTTCCGCCAGCTTCCACTAGATCTTTAGCTTCTTTTAAGCCAAGACCGGTGATCTCGCGAACTACCTTAATAACTTCGATTTTCTTATCTCCGAAGCCTTTCAGGACGACATTGAAAGATGCCGGCTCTTCGGCTGCTGCAGCTGGTGCTGCTCCGCCGCCTGCTGCGGCAACTGCTACGGGAGCAGCTGCGGAAATTCCGAACTTCTCCTCCATCTTTTTGACGAGGTCGGCTGCCTCGACCAGGGTCAGCTTGCCGATTTGCTCTAATAACGCTTCAGTGGTAGACATTGGGTGCTCCTTTGATTCCGTATGGTCCTTTGTACTAAATGGGTTCTACTGGTTGTTTTTCTCTGCGGTTGCTTGAATGGCTCGCGCAAGACTTGCGATGATCTGGTTGATTCCGGAAGCGATACTCCGGGCCGGACCGTTGATTCCGCCTGCGATCTGAGCAAGAAGTTGTTCTCTGCTCGGAAGACCTGCGATTGCTTCTACGCCTTCCGCATCCAAAACCGATCCGTCCAAGTAACCTGCTTTTAAAATTAGGTTCTTATTGGTTTTAGCAAATTCCTTCAGGACTTTTGCTACGGAGGGTAGATTCGCGTCGGCGAAAATTGCCGCCAAGGGACCTTGGTATTCGGGTCCAAAGGCAATGTTTTTATCCTTATGCTTTTCTGATTCCTTGAGTGCGAGAAGGAAAAGGTTGTTCTTGACCACCTTTAATTCCGAACCCTCTTTGCGGAGTTTCGCCCGGAGACCGGTGATTTCCTCCACGGTAAGGCCGCTGTAGCTAGCTAGGATAAAGTCGCTACTTGCCTCAAGTTTGCCCTTTAATAGGGCGACTGCTTCGTGTTTTTCCTGGCTGGGCATCTGATTCTTCTCCCTGTCTTCGACCTTAAACGGCCGAGTTGACCAGTTCCTTAACGTCGACTTTGATCCCTGCGCCCATCGTAGGAGAGACCGCAAAGGTTTTCAGGTAATCGCCCTTGGCATCCGAGGGTTTATCCCGGAGAAGGGTTTGAACTACGGTACGAATATTTTCCACAAGCTTGGTTTGATCAAAACTAACCTTGCCGACTCCTAGATGAACGACGCCACCTTTATCGGGACGATATTCGATCCTTCCGGACTTGAGTTCGCCGACCGCTTTTGCAACATCGTTGGTGACCGTTCCCGCTTTCGGCTTAGGCATTAAACCTTTACGTCCCAAGATCGGTCCCAGCTTTCCGACATCCTTCATCATATCCGGAGTCGCAACGCAGGCATCAAAATCCGTCCATCCGCCCGCGACCTTTTCGATTAGGTCCGCGTCGCCAACGAATTCCGCACCTGCAGCCTTAGCTTCGTTTTGCTTGTCTCCCTTACAGAAAACTAATACACGAACTAGCTTTCCGGTTCCGTGAGGAAGGGAAATCGTTCCACGAATATTCTGAAGAGACTTATAATTGACTTTAGTGGCGATTTCTATGGTTCCATCGAATTTGGTGTAGGAAGAAGCTTTCGCTAATTCTACCGCTTTCTCGATGGGATACACCTTAGTGCTGTCGATATTCTCTTTTACAGCACGATATTTTTTTCCGCGCTTCATCGTTTTATCCTTCTACCGTGACGCCCATAGAACGGCAGGTTCCCGCAATAATCTGAACCGCAGCGTCCAAATCATTGGCGTTGAGGTCTTCCATCTTGGTCTTTGCAATCTCTTCGAGCTGCTTACGAGTAATCTTCCCGACCTTAACGGTATGGGGAGTAGCGGAACCAGTTTCCAGGCCGATCGCCTTCTTAACGAGAAGAGCTGCCGGAGGAGACTTGGTAATGAACGTGAAACTCCGATCGGAGAATACGGTGATTACAACGGGAAGTTTCAGGCCGATTTGAGCCTTGCTCCTTTCGTTGAATTGTTTGCAGAACTCCATAATGTTCAAACCGGCTTGACCGAGAGCGGGACCTACTGGAGGTGCCGGGTTGGCCTTGCCTGCTTCCACTTGAAGCTTAATCTGCTTTACGACTTTTTTTGCTGCCATTGGCGAAACACCTTACTTGTTTCTCCCGGTTCACCCACCGGTCAGGGTTCGGTTTTGACCTGTAGATAATCTAATTCCACAGGGGTGGATCTTCCGAAAATCTCCACCTTCACTCTGAGCCTTCCCTTATCCGGGAAGATCTCATCCACGACTCCGGTAAAGTTGGCAAACGGTCCGTCGATAATCTTGAGACTATCGCCAACTTTGAACAACAACCGCGGTGCGGCCGGTTCCTCCGATTTCAGCTCTCCGGATTCCGCAAAGAGATTCTTTACTTCGTCCACGGAGAGAGGCTCCGGACCCCCATCCTTGGATCCAACAAACGTGGAAACGGACGGAAGGCTTTGGATCATGAAACGTAGATCATCGTCCATGTCCATTTCAATAAGAACGTAACCCGGCATTAGCTTCTTTTTAGAAACCTTCTTCTTGCCGTTCTTCATTTCGGCGACGTCCATGGTAGGAATGCGAATCTGCGGAATCTTTTCCTCCAGCTTGCGCTGTTGAACAAGTTTCTCCAAATTCTTCTGCACCTTATTCTCGTGACCGGAGTAAGTCTGCAGCGCATACCATTTCAATTCACCCATGATGATTCCCTCTGCCGCCTCTCGATTCCTATGACTTACAGGTTCCAAAATCCGGTAAGAAGCCGGACAAAGGCCATGTCCGAAAGGAAAAGAAATGTAGAAAAGAAAAGAACCGTGGCCAACACGACAAACGTAGACTGCACTACTTCTTGGCGGTTGGGCCATTGAACTTTTTTCAGTTCTTCGCGGCATTCTTGTATAAAAACGTTTAACTTCACTCGTTTCCTTCCTGTGCTATGACTGCCCTCGAAGAGCCGGTTCCATGCAGGCCCGGAGAGAATCGAACTCCCACCAAGGACTTTGGAGATCCTAGTTCTACCATTAAACTACAGGCCTATAAAATCGTAAAACTAGCCCTCTACCAGGCTTGAACTGGTGACCCCTTCCTTACCATGGAAGTGCTCTACCGCTGAGCTAAGAGGGCATGTTTTGCTATCCGCTCCCAGGTAGGGAAGCTAGAAATACACAGTATTTTTGCCCAGGGTCCCCGGTCAAGGTTTTAGCGTATGTATTCCGAAGAGTTTGGCACTATTTATGCTTGGAGCCGGGATACGAACCGATATCACAGGACGAGATTCTACATTATGTCCCTTTCAGAGGACAGAGGCCAGAGGACAGACGCGTTCGCTTTCAGAGGACGGAGGACGGAGGACAGATGCATTCGCTTCGCTCACGCTAGACAGAAGCTGCTAGATGTTGGAAAAGTAATAAAGGCAGAGGAAAGATCTACTATAACACAGGAATCTTTCTCCAGAACTGGAAACCCTGCTCATCAATGTTCTGTCCTCTGCAGAAGACAGAGGCCAGAAGACTGAAGACAGTAGCTGCTAGATGTTGAAAATGCTACAGAGGATGGGGGAAAATCCACTCTTAGCATAAAAATCTTTCTATAGTGCGTGGAAACGCCGTCTATCAATGTTCTGTCATCTGCCCCGATGCGAGCCGTCAAAATTAGACGCCGCCCGGCCAGATCTGTTCTATAAAACATGGAAATACTATTTCAGATCCTAAATGTTCAAAAAAGGTTGACTAAATACTCTTGTTCTGAGATACTATCGAGTAGTGATATTATCTTTTGCGGATAAAGAGACCAAAATCGTTTGGGATGGTAATTTTTCAAAAAAGATTAAGCTTTCGCCTGCTTTATTTGAGACGGCAAGACGAAAACTTCGCATTATTGCGGCGGCTCCTTCCCTTGATGCTCTAAAGATTCCTCCAAGCAATCATTTAGAGCAATTAAAAGGTGATCGGAAAGGTCAGTGGAGTATAAGAATAAATTCGCGGTATAGAGTTTGCTTCAATTGGTCAGATGGAAATGCATCTGAAGTTGAGATAGTAGATTATCATTAGGAGGTTTAAGATAAATGGCTGGTAAAATAAAAAATATTCATCCTGGAGATATACTGGGCGAGGAGTTTCTTAAACCGATGCAAATATCAGTATATAGATTATCAAAAGAAACGGGTCTTTCGCAGACTAGAATTGGGCAGATTATTCGTGGAGAAAGATCAGTTACAGCAGAAACGGCGTTGAAACTGGGTAAGTTTTTTCAAATCGAACCAGAGTTTTGGTTAAATCTTCAGAATTATTATGATTTGGAAGAAGCCGGTAAGCAGTTTAAAAAGGAATTGGATTCAATTCATAATATTACTGAGTTAGGTTTAATTTCCGCTTAATTATCATTCTTATTATCAACCCCGCCAGCGTTTAAATACGTAGCCTCCGTTTCGCTCGGGATTGCTTCGTAACCCTCGCTTCAGGCTTCGCCAAATTCGATTTTAATAGAAAAAGGTTTTACATTGTAACCCAATGGGTTACAATGTAATTCTTGATACTTTCTTTTAAACATAAAGGATTGGAACAGTTTTTTGAGACTGGAAGTAAAAAGGGAATTCAGCCTGATCATGCAGACAAATTAGCACGTATTTTGGATAGGTTAGATTCATCCATATCTCCTAAAGATATGAATTTGCCAGCTTATAGATTACATCCGCTTAAAGGGAAAGAAAAGGTTAGATGGTCAGTTTGGATAAATGGCAACTGGCGGATTACTTTTGAATTTGCAAGTGAGAATGCTATATTAGTGGATTATGAAGATTATCATTAAGGCAAGAATTTATGAATAAAAGAAAACCTACTCATCCTGGTGAAATCTTATTGGAAGATATAATAAAACCTTTGGGCTTAACGATAACGGAAGCTGCAAAAGATTTAGGAATATCACGTAAGACACTTTCTGAAATAGTAAATGGAAAGAGTTCGATAACACCCGAGACAGCAGTTCGGATTGCTTTAGCGACAAATACTTCTGCAGAGAGTTGGTTAAATATGCAGATTAAATTGGATTTATGGACAGCCCTGCAGGACAAGCCCCGGAATGTTATTAAATTTCCCGCATCAGCTTAAACTTATTTAATCTAATTTTTCTTTAAAGGCCAAATCGTCGCCTAACCATGGCCAGAAGACTGAAGACAGTAGCTGTTAGATGTTGAAAATGCTACAGAGGACGGGGGAAAATCCACTCTTAGCATAAAAATCTTTCTATAGTACGTGGAAATTTCGTTTATCGATGTTCTGTCCTCAGTCATCTGTCTTCTGTCCTCTGGAATGAGAACCTGTGCCGACAACTTCCCCTTCCACAACGCCGCAACTCCTCATGATTGGAACGGTTGGAAACGGAAGAAATAGCATGAACACGGTCCAAGGTGGAAAAAAATCGATTCCATCGATATATACGACTGCGTTCTTCAGTTTGACCGATTTGTGCTCATCAAAATCGGGATCGGCAATTAGATCGTTCCAAGTGGAAGGAAAAGGGCGATTGTACCAAAACAAAACGATGAATGAATACATACATTTCCGAAATTTGACCTTATTCGGCTGAACGACTTGCACCTCTTCCATTTTAGGGGAACCGTTCGGATCAATCTGGATCCTCCGAATGTATCCTTTCTCGTATAAGCAGGCCTGAAGCGTGAGGATAATCAGAACGAAGATTATAAATCGACTCATTTCTTTTTTCTTTCCGGAGTGTATTCGATTTTCCAACAACCGCCGGAATGTTCGAAGTGAACGTCGAGGAAGGCTATAATTTTAGGATCCCTTTCCATCTCCTTCTTGAGAGCCTCCCTAAGAACATCCGTCTTTGCCCCATGAATGCCCACTTGAAACGCATTCAAAAAGGTTTTATCGCATAATTCGGTTTTAATTCGTTCGTTCGACGCTAGGGTATGGGTCGCGGAATATTCCGATCCGATCGTAAGCTCGTCGAACTGTCCGAGAACTTTCCTCCCGTAACAATCCAGTAAAGATAGGGAGGCAACAAAGCACGCAATAATGCGCACGCAAATAGGATTCAAACTCATCTTTAAGGTAGAAACTTCCTTTCTTTACCGAGGAAGTCAAGAGCCATTCTCTAATTCGCGTATAAGTCCGATGTACAAATAGAAGATAAGAATTTCGTAAAAGCCGATCGAACGAACGGAAGTATATCGCAATGAAAATGATACGAATATTTAAAAAAGAAGTTCGAAAGAATTTCCTAAAAAAATTCACTTAATAACTCATTTAATAAGCGAAATATAAGCGGGAGGCTCCGAGGTGTTAGAATTGATTTTAAAAAGCGGAACCAGCTCGAACTTAAAAAGATACCTTCATAATCGTGGATCTAAAACGAGGACGCACTAACCGGAATGCCGGAGCTTGTTCCGATATTCTTAGCGGCGATATTCTTTCGAAGATAAGTGCGCCGAAATCGGAGCCTTTTTTCTCTTAAAATTTAATACGGAAGTTTATCTAGCTTACTCGAAATATCATCCAAGTAACTCGCTTGGATTTCCTGGATTTCCAGCAATTTCCTGTTTTGATGCGCGATCAGATAATCGATCTTTTCGTGCAAAAGCTTGATTTCCAATTCCGCCTTTAGATTAATTTTGTAATCGTGTTCGCTGCGAATTCTGTCCTTTTGCTCCTGACGATTTTGACTCATCATGATGATCGGCGCCTGAATCGCGGCAACACAGGAAAGCAATAAATTCAAAAGTATGAACGGGTAAACGTCGAAGGGACGAAAGAAAACATTTCCTACGTTGATCGATATCCAAATCAAGATGAATGTGAAAAACGAAAAAATGAAAGTCCAGCTTCCGCCAAACTCCGCCAGCTGATCGGAGATTTTCTCTCCGAAAGTAAGCCGATGCTCCATCGTCGGTTCGATATTTTCGGAGAGAATCTCATTCTTTTCTATCGATTCGAGAACCTCTTTCTCCAATCGATCCAATTCGGTAGATTCTTCGTTTATCAAATGGCTCAGGTATTTTTTTTGGAATTCCTTGACTTTCGGAATCGAAATGAACGAATCGGGAGTCAGTTCAGGATACTCTAACTTCATTTTTTGGAAAATGAGCCTCGGAATCGTACTCGCCTTATAACAGTTTTCCGAATCCGCTTCCTCTTTCGTAATCGAACAAACCACCTTATCCATCTTAGACCTCTTATCAAAGATTGATAAGAGTCACCGGGAAAAGCAATTGCTAAAATGAACCGGAAATAATCGCCCGATTCTTTCCTTCCGGAATCAAGGAAGGGTGGATCGCCCAGGATAAAGCCGGCGGCAATACCTTAAAGCCATCGGACGATAGAGTTCCCTCCGTTACATACTTTGCGTACAGTCTATTGATCGTTTCCCCATCCGATATAAATCGGTCCGGCTGCCCGTCTCCGTTCGTATCCAACTCCATACGAGACATCGGATAAATCCAAAGGTCCACTCCCGGCTTGTGATCGGTATCGGACTCGATCCTAGCGATAATCCCGGAAATCGATTGGGGGGACGCAAGCCAGTTAAAATAGACGGTCGTTTCAAATCTTCCGTCTCCGTTCAAATCCTGAAGTTCCACTATTTTGAAATTATTAGGTCCATAATAGGTCTTCACATCGATCGGCCTTCCGGGTTTCGTTGCCAGTTCTCTATAGAGAACATTCGTATTTTTTGGATTCGTAGGGTCACCGGATACCCATTGCCAAGTATCCGCCATACCGGATCGGCGCTCATCAATCTCGATAAATACGATCTTCCCTGTCTTCTTAAATAGATAGGAGTGGACATTAGGGTCCACTCCTCTTACCGCAGAATAATCGGTCGTCTCGAACGATCCGGAACAAGATAGAACCAAGAAATAACCGCAGAAAGGGAGAAATATTAAGAATATTTGCCGCAAAAAAGACATACCAATGCCAACCGTCATTTTAACACCCAGTAGATTTTTATTTTTGGCAGAAATGATAGAAACGAGTTCAAAAATAAATCGTAAAGATAAGTCGATCTCTGGACTCTCAGGACAAAAAAGGAAGAATTCTTACTTTCCTAACAAAATATCCTTGGCAAGTTTCATTTTCAATAAATCAAGTATCATTATGATGTTTTATTTATGAATTATTTTTCATTTTAACCAAATCTGACCAAAAATCCTTCTTTCCCATTTTTGTCAAATTGAATATTAATTACAATATTTTATATCAAAAAGATAATTTTTATCGACGCGTAGAAAATCATTCCGAAGAATGCCCCTTAAACCTAAGTACGGAGATCTTCTTCACCATGAAAAAAATAATATTGACCGGGATTGCAATTATTTGCCTTTCCAGTTTCACCAATTGTACACAAAAGAAAAAGAGTAACGATGACGCCGCGATCATTGCCCTTTTGGCCCTAACCTCCGGAAACTGTGCCCAGACTCAAAAATTAGGGCCCAACAGTTACCTTTCTTCTCTATCGCCCATTCCTTCCAGCTCTTGCAACCAAGCAACTCTCTACGGAACGGACCCAAATGCAACCTTTACGATCGCCAAAGGGCAATTCACGGCTGCTCTTAATATCGCTCAAGGCCTTAGCGGATGTACAAATACGAGTGCGGCAATTCAAAATCAGATGAACGGTGGCCCCCTAAGCCAAAGTGCTTGGACATCAGTGACCGCAAGTTTACAATGGACCCCGATCACAAGTATGATTGCGGAAGGAAGTGCCTCTATTACTAAATCTTGGCCTTCCTTGACTACGGCACAAACCAGTGCAATTATCTCCGCTAGCGTAGCCCAATTCCAAAATTTTCAATATGAAAATTTAGTAATGACTTTTGCATCAATAGCAAGTGAACCTTCCTGCTCATCTGCCGTCCTCGCTAAAATAAATACGGACTTTCCTACAAGCCAATTTCTTTGGAGCAATGTTACACCGACTGCGGCCGCGCCTACGTTAATAGCAATCGGATGTTCTTATGGAACGTCTCGTAACACCGCTATCGGCCAGTGCGCGACTTTAAATAATACCTATTAATCAAAGCGAATCACTGATCTTGTTAGGACCTTTCTGGAAGAAAGGTCCTTTTCAGAGGACAGATGACTGAGGACAGACGCGCTCGATGTTATGAAGGCAGCTGGGCTAGAGGACCGATCTACTATAACGCAAGAATCTTCCTCTAGAACATGGAAACTATGCTTATCAATGTTCAGTCCTCCGTCCTCTGTCTTCTCCTTAAAATTTCCGTAATGGAAGTAAATTAATTTCGTGCACGGATCGCAGAGGCTTGGAACGAAAATCGAATCGCAAAGGTTAAATGTTCCTCCGTCAGAGTTTGATACATCCCGTTTGGGATATCATTCCTCTCGATCTTAGAAATTCGTTTATTATAATAATTTGTAACCCTTTCTTCCTGAGATATCCTTCCGTACTCTAGATTCGTTTCGAGGAAGAGTTCAGGAATTATAATTCCGAAACTTCTATTTTCTCAAACGAGGAAACTATCGAATCGTCATGAATATTCCTCTATTCGATATTTTACTTGATTTAAATTATGCTATTTTAGAATATTTTATATAAAGGTATTTGTATGTTTCTAAAGGAGATTCGTCATTTTTATGAGTGGAAGGATTTACTCTACTCTCCGGAACATTTCGTCCAAGGGTTTCCCGCGTTTGAATTGGCGAGAGAATGGCAGGAAGCCGAGGGAATTCCGGAAGGAGTTTCCAATCGATTTTCGCGATTAAAGGAATTGTCCGATTTGAAATTTATGTTCGGGATTCCCCAGTATAAAATCTCGATGCCCCCGCTTTCACAGCAGTCGCAAGCGGATCTATTAGCATTTTGTAAAAATCGAGCGGGACTCTGGATCTTAGCGGTCGACGGTAAGGAATCCCTAGGCCCTATCATCTCCGATTGGTTGGAAGAATCTCCCGCGAGATTGCAAAAACTCTCCTCTCTACTTTCCACACTGGGAATCCGACTGGAGCGAACTCTTTCCTTACGTTACCAACTGCTCCGAAGACTTTATTCCCTGGTTTCCGTAATGGATGATTTTTCGACGCCGAGAGGTATTTTTCTCGTCCAAAGCTTCGGCAAAAATCCGGGCATCCAAACCGATTTTAATCAACTATTGGAGGCTTTCGAAATCGTACCGAATCATGATTTCCTTCCGGAGCCCTCGATCATAGGAGGACGAAGCATCTATTTCGCGTTGCATCGCTCTTTGGAAATATGATTTGGATACGACTTCGTCCAAACCGCAGGTATAGCCGGCATCGATCGGAAGGCTTGCCGAATCCGTTAAACGGAAAGTAGAAATCTAAATGCTGCTACCGCGTCCGTTTCTTCTTCTTTACGGAGGCAGCTTTTAAGGTCTTTCTGCTTTGACTTTTCAATTTTCCGGAGGCGGAAGCGTAAAAGAAAAATTCCACAGGCTTGCCTAAAAACCTACTTAATTCTAACAACTCCAAGACATCTACTCGTCTTTGACAGGATTCGATCTTGGAAACCAAGGATTGCTTTATGCCTAGCGCTTGAGCTACATCCTCTTGAGTCAGTTCCGCCGAAATACGTGCTTGTCGCACTTTATCTATGATCCGGCGATATTCGTCGCTATATATAGTCTTACTCAAAGTTCTCCCATTTTACTTCTATTTTCTTTATATACCAAATCGGAATAGGGAAAAATTCGTTGATAAACGAAAAGGACAAAATCAGATCCGATTGACAAATATCTTGTTTTGAAAATGTAAAAGAAATTTACTTCGGCCGGAAATTTTACGAGGGCGCGGAATTTCCGAAAACAGGATGAGATTCCGTGGTCCGGAAAGTAGGATATCAAATTGAGTTTTTAGGCGGAAATTGTCCGTAAACGAACTAGGTTCGAGACCAAGCTACTTCTTTTTCGGAACTGCGGCTTTTAAGGTTCTTTTTTTGGGACGATCCGTCTCGTCAAACCGGAAAAAGAAATCCACAGGTTTTCGGTATAATTTGGCGAACGTCCAAAATTCGATCACGTCTATTCTCCGATCGCCCGATTCGATTTTAGATATATAGGATTGCGGCTCGCCGAGAGCATTGGCAACTTCGACTTGCGTGTATCCGGCTTCCTTCCTGGCCCGCTTTAAAAGCCTTTGGAAAGAACGATATTCCTCAGTATAGATTGTTTTCGCCAAAACATAAATATTCTACTTTCCAAACCGGTATATACCAAATCAGGATATGAAGATTCCGGAATCCTGCTTGCTCCCGAAATAGATCCGTTTTTTCTACGGTCATGCCTCAAACTTTTTCCATCGGTATGCTCCTTTTCCCGGATTTGACTCATCTGGATCTTACGGGACCCCACGAAGTATTTTCTAGAATACCCAATACGAAACTTTCTCTCGTTGCAGAAGCGGTGGTTCCGATTTTGGCCGAGCGGGGACTCGCGATCTTGCCGGACCTTCCCCTTCAAGATTCGCCGAAATTCGACCTAGTTTTCGTTCCGGGTGGAACCGGGATAAATGCCGTCATGGAGAATGAAAAAATCCTTTCTTGGCTTACGAACCAAGCGAAGTCCGCGAAGTACATAACCTCGGTTTGTACGGGTTCTCTGGCGCTGGCGGCTGCCGGACTTCTGGACGGATTTTCCGCTACCACTCATTGGTTGTCGCTGGATATCCTACGGCTCTTTCCCGGTATCAACGTTAAGGAAGACAGAATCGTGCGGGATGGAAATCGTATTACGGGCGGCGGAGTGACTGCCGGAATCGACTTTGCCCTTAGTGTCGCCGCCGATCTGAACGGGGCCAACATCGCACAAGAAATTCAACTCATGCTCGAGTATGACCCCAGTCCTCCTTTTAACACGGGCCATCCAAGATCCGCGCCTAGAGAAATTCTAAATTCTGTCGCATCGAGTCGGAGAGAGGCTCAAATCAAACGAAAGGAAATCGCGGTCCGCGCGATTGAGCGACTCAAATCCTAAAAATGGAGCCGCTAACTTTCCGGGTTTTTATTTCCGTCTAAACCCTTTAATAAATCCACGAGTTCTCCTAAATGCCTAAGATCGCCTTTCTCGTTCTTATGAAAGGAAGTCCAACCCAATTCCCTTGTTGGAGTAATGTCCAACTCGACTTTGTCCCCGCAATAGAATAATTTCTCCGGGGGTAGACCGACCGTCTCGGAAGCCGCCTGAAAAATTCGGTGGGACGGTTTCTCGAATCCGAATTCGGCGGATACAAAAATGGGATTAAAATAGGAAAGAACCCCTACACTATTCAACAAGTCCCGCAAACGGTGATCCCAATTCGAAATAATTCCGAGTCCATATCCGGATTTCTTTATGAACGAAAGTAAATGCGGAAATCCGGGATCGATTTCCCAAACGGACGGATCATCGAATTTTTGGAATATGGAAAGGAAGATCGGATCCGGATCCAAATTCGAGCCGATCTCTTTCAAAAAAATCCCGAGCAAATCCCTCCACCAACCTTCGCTTCCTCCGGAATGAGCGTGAAATTTATCGCGATGTTCGGGAAGAGGCTCCTTCGTTAATTCGGAGTAAGCCTTGCGAAACGCCCGCTCCAAAGAACCCGAGGGCCGATTTGCGTCGGTAAGCCCGAAATTTTTCAGCACGTCGAAGTATATTTCTCCCGCCGGTTTTTTCATCGTGAGGAGAGTGTCCCCGACATCCAGGAAAAGAAATCGATCGGAATTTAAAGATATTTGCATTCTATTAACATTCAAGAATAGGAGAATTCAGATCCCGAAATCCACGATACCTTTTTTCCGTATCAAGCTCCATTTCGTAAAAACAATCTTTCAGTCATTAGACTATTCGATAAACGTTAACTTCCCGATTACGGGTGAGACGGTTGATGCCCCGGTTGAATGGCCAATTTGGTTTCATCGGCTCCGTCCTTCAGTTTCGGATCCAAAGACGATTTACGTGCCAGCTTCAGTTCTCTCAGAACCGCTTCCTCCTTTTCCCGAGCCACTAGTTTATCCCGGGATTGTACGGAAGCTTTGACCGATTCCAATACGGATGCAAGAAGGACCTCGGAGGGTTTATCCCAAATCGCGGAAGTGATTACTACGACGATTTTTCGATGAGGAATCACGTAGATGAATTGTCCGCCCTTTCCGGTGGCCATGAACGTCGACTTCCCCTCGAATTCATGAAGCCACCAATGCAATCCGTACCGGTGCTCTACACCCGGCTCCAGAGTCCAAGCGATCCATTCAGGACGTAAAATCTGTTTTCCGTGCCACTTGCCGCCTTCTAAATAGAGTTGCCCCAGTTTGGCCATGTCGATCGCTCTCAGTCTAAGGCCGAATCCTCCGGTTTGCCGTCCCGAGGAGGCCGTATACCATTCCTCTCCCCGAATTCCTAACCAGGAAAAAGCGGTATTCTTTGCGTATTCGTATAGGCTCTTACCCGATTTTGCTTCCAAATAACCCGCGGCCAGCTGCGAATCTCCGTTGGAATATTCGAATTTCGTGCCGGGTGGCGATGATAAGGACGGTTCCCAAGCGACTGCTAACGGATCGGCATCCGTTCGAATCTCTTCTTTCTTCGGAAAGGAATCCCAGCCCATTCCCGAACTCATCCGAAGCGCGTCCTTTAATCGGATGGATTCCTTTCCCGCCAGCTCGGATGGAAGAATTCCAGGAAGGTTTTCTTCCGCCCTTGCCAAACTTTCATCCAGATTCACCCCGCAAGAGTTGCTGTAGCAAATACCAAGTAAAAGAGAGAGCATGGACTTGGTGACCGAATACATATTATGATTATGATTTCGAGATATTCCACCTGCGTATCTTTCCCAAATAAGATTTCCGTCTTTGAGAATTAGCAAGGAGCGAACCTCTGTTTTTTCCTTTCTCAACTTTTGGGAATATTCGACTAAAGGTTTGGAATCCATTCCGGCTTCCTCGGGAAAATGAACCGGGAATCCCTCTGCCGGAGTTCTATCCAATGTTCCGGGATGTTCCCAAGTAACTCCATCGGGAAGCTTGACCCATCCCCAAGCAAGGGCGCTACAATTCGAAAAAGCGATAAGAGAAACTATCGTTATAAAAATCTTAAAACGCAAAATCGAATTCCATCCTTACTTTTTCCAAAATGTATCTTTCGGAGATCCTAACGAAAGACCTTTCAAGTTGCAATCCAATTGGACGGATCGTCGGGAAATATTTTTCCAAAATTTTTCCGGGAAAAACCGAGAAAGTCGAAGCCTCCGATTGTTTAACTAAATGTCCCATTGCGGTCTCTAACGAGGGGAAGGCGAAAAGTTGCGAGCGATTAGAATTCGTCCCGCTAAAATATTCCCTCAATCCTTTAGACCGTCGATCCGTTCCGTTGATAATTTTCTTTTCGGAAGAGTAAGTCCGATCTTTTAGTCGTATTAAACGAATCTTTTCTTGCAGGAAGCGAAATAGTTTAGAGTCTGGAGTCATGTCTTCCTCATTCTCGCTCAAGGGTAAGAGAGTGTTTCTCCTCGCGGCTTTTCTTTTCTCGCTTTCTCACTGTTTTTTCGCCGTTGATTGGAGCCGAGGTGCGGGGCCGAAAGGAAAAGAAAGAGCCGTCCTACAAGACGTTCCCGATACGGACGAGGCCAATCTTTCGCACGAAGAACTGAAGAGAGCCGGTAAGAAGCCGATCTTTAAGAGCGAAGAGGAAAGGCGATTATTCGAAGTTATGTCCGCTGAAGGCGGCGATTCTAAAACCGCAAAAAATTGCACGGTCCTCTATAATAGCTGCAAAGATAAATGCTGGAAGGAATTTCCGATCCCCAGCGTCGAAACCGTTTTTACCGCGATCAGCGTGGATAGAAAAAGATGGAACTGCGTAGGAACATGCCAGAACGTTTGCAACCACTTTGATCCTGCCTCCTCGGGCGGCTCCATGCCGAACTCGGGAAAGGGAAATTACGCCAATCCGAATGCGCCTAGATATTGATCGGCCCACCTTACTTTAATCGTTTTTAAACCTTCACTCGATCCCCTTGAGAAAGAGTGGACAAACTTGGGCGAGAGCGTAATTTCCTTCCTTTCGGAGGAAAGAATGTCATCCCAAGAAATTCTCGTTTTTACTACGCTCGCTGACCGTGATTTGGCCGAAGAGTATATCGCAGAAATGCTCCAACAAGGAATTATCGTCAGCGGCACGATTTTTCCGGAAGTCGCACTTCTTTATCAATGGGAAGGGAAACTAACGATCGATTCGGAAAATAAACTTCTTTTAAAAGCTAAGGCGGAACATTATCCCGCGATCGAAGAATTCATTATGAAAAAACATCCTTATTTGGCTCCCGAAATCATACGCTTGGACGTTAGCTTCGGTTCCGATAAGTTTAAATCTTTTATAAAAGAAAAAATCGCCAAAGGCGGTTGAGCCTCCGATAAATCCAAGGAGCAGAGCACTTCGCGAATCCTCTAGGATTATTCGAATTTGATCAAAAAGGAATCTTCGGTTCCGCCGGAATCCGATTGGCCGAATAAGGAAGCGCCGGTATAACCGGTTCCAAACAAGTTTCCGGGGAAATCGACGGAAATACCGGTGGCATTCGTATTCGCTCCGGCGCCTAAAAGTTTTATCCGCTTTATGAACGATACCGAATCATTGGAATATCGCAAGTATATAGCGAAAAAAATTAAATAGCGAATCCGGCTTAACGAAAATTGCAAAAGCAATTCCGGCCAACGCTCCGTAAAGATGCGCATCGTGATTCACTCCGTCCTGCGCCTTTTTCGAAGCATAATACGTATAACCCAGATAGGCTAATGCAAAAATCGGTGCCGGTATCGGGATTGGAATCAAAAACATATATATGCTGGACTGAGGATAAAATAGAACAGAGGCGAATACGATTCCGGAAGTTCCACCGGATGCGCCCAAAGTTCCGTAAGCCGGATTATCCTTATTTTTGAGAAGAGACACTCCGCTCGCGGCTAAAATCGCGGCGAGATAAATCCCTACAAAACCTAAGCCTCCGATCGTATATTCCACGGCGGGACCGAAGAAATACAGAGTGATCATATTAAACATCAAGTGGAAAATATCCGAATGCAGGAAGGCGCTCGTTATCAGCGTATAATATCGTCCCTGCCTTGAATCTCGAAACGGCCGCAATAGAAATTTCTCCAGAAGTTCCGGGTTGCCCATTAACGCGTACAAACTGAAAGCTGCGGTGATTCCGATCGTAATCTCGGTTAGCATTTTATATTCTCTCTTACTATGCTTTCAAAGATAGCATTTTATCTCGGAGCATTGCAGCGCGTTCGAAGTCCAACTCTTTTGCGGCTTTAAGCATTTCCTCTCGCAGACGCTCTTTTAATTCCTCCTTGGAAGAGAAATTCTTTTCTTTAAATTGCTTCTCGATACTCTCTAGAGCCGCTTCTTCCAACGTATATTCTTTTTGCTCCCGGTCGATAATGTCGTTGATTTCCTTCGAAATCGTTTTCGGAGAAATTCTGTATTTCCTATTATGTTCTTCCTGAATCGTACGACGGCGACGGGTTTCTCCGATGGCTTTTTCCATCGAATCGGTCGTTTTATCGGCGTATAAGACGGCCGTCCCGTTGATGTTACGAGCCGCCCGACCGATCGTCTGTATTAGAGATTTATAATTCCTTAAAAAGCCTTCCTTGTCCGCGTCCAAAATAGCGACTAGCGTCACTTCCGGGAGATCCAAGCCTTCCCGGAGCAAATTGATTCCGACGAGAACGTCGTATATGCCTTTCCGAAGATCCCGAAGGATCTCCACTCTTTCCAAGGTGTCCACTTCGGAGTGCAAATAAGAGACCTTAATTCCTAGTTCCTTATAATAGTCGGTCAGGTCTTCCGACATTTTTTTGGTAAGAGTCGTCACTAAAACCCTTTCGTCGCGATCCACTCGTTTACGAATCTCTGTCAAAAGATCTTCGACCTGATTTTTCGTCGGTCGAACTTCCACAACCGGATCTAATAAGCCCGTTGGTCGGATGATCTGCTCGACGATCGTCTTACTTTTTTGCATTTCGTAATCGGCGGGAGTCGCGGACACGTATAAGGTCCTCGGAGTTAAACTTTCGAACTCCGGAAAATTTAACGGGCGATTATCCAGTGCAGAAGGTAATCTAAATCCGAAATCCACTAGCGTTTGCTTGCGAGCTCTATCGCCCGCGTACATTCCGCCTACCTGCGGAATGGTTACATGTGATTCGTCGACGATAAGTAAAAAATCTCCGCGAAAATAATCGAGTAAGCATGCAGGCCGCTCGCCCTCTTTCCGTCCCGTTAAGTGTCGGGAATAATTCTCGATCCCGTTGCAATATCCCATCTCCTGAAGCATTTCCATATCGTAGTTCGTACGGGACACGATGCGTTGCGCTTCCAAAAATTTGCTCTCTTTATTGAACTTCGCTTCCTGCTCCTGCATTTCATTCTTAATGACCTGGATTGCGTCTTTTATCATCGGCGAAGACATGATAAAGTGTTTTGCAGGATAAATGAAGCAACGCTCGAGTTTGGCGATAACCTGCCCGGTTACCGGTTGAATCCTGGTAATTGCGTCGATTTCGTCCCCGAAGAATTCGATTCGAATCCCGTCCGTATGATATGCCGGGTACACCTCGACGGAGTCTCCCCGCACTCTGAAATTCCCTCTAGAAAAATCGATATCGTTCCGGTTATATTGAATATGAAGTAATTGACGAATCACCTGATCTCGATCGATCGTATCTCCTTTTTTTAATGTAACTACGGACTTCATATATTCCTCGGGAGATCCCAATCCGTAAATGCAGGAAACCGAACTTACTATGATGACGTCGTCCCTTTCTAAAAGCGAGGACGTCGCACGAAGTCTCAGCTTATCTATCTCCTCGTTCATCGACATATCCTTTTCGATGAACACATCCGATGAAGGTACGTATGCCTCCGGCTGATAATAATCGTAGTACGATACGAAGTATTCTACTGCATTTTCAGGAAAGAAATCCTTGAATTCCCGGAATAACTGTGCCGCCAATGTTTTGTTATGCGAAAGTATCAGAGTCGGCAGCCCTAGTCTTGCGATTACTTCCGCCATAGTAAACGTCTTACCCGAACCGGTCACTCCCACAAGCGTGACTTTCTCTTCCCCCTGCTCGAAGGAAGTCGCAATTTTTTCGATAGCTTGAATTTGATCGCCTGCGGCTTTATAAGGGGAATGAAGTTTAAAAATTGCAGGCATACCGTTTCCTCTTGGTTAGAATCCGCCGGGACAGAAATGTTTTCTATTTTGAAAAACTTTAGGAATCTAAGAAAGATTTTTCTCGGCCATAAAGAGGGCCTGCTTGCGTTCCTCTAAAATTTCTAGATCCATTTTATCAAATAGCTTTTGCATTACCATCATGCCGCGCATCAAAGTCGCAGTGGAAGAGAATTTTCCTCTTTCGATATCTTCTTCGATATTCAAGTCTCTCAGGTTATTGACCAGCCGAATTTTAAAAAGCCCGTTCCTTTCTATTCCGTAAGAGACTTCGACCGTCCCTCCGTCCCCGTATTTCACGGCATTTTCGACGGCCTCGATCGATCCGATCGTGAGGTCGACGATCAAATCTTCGTTAACCCCGTTTTCACGTAGAAAAGTCTCGAGCCTGCTTCGAACATATTGCATGGGCTGGAACTCCGTTTTTCCGAGAAAAACGTACTCTTCTTTTTTAACGGCTTTTTTGCGTAGAGTGGATTCGGGAGAAAGCGAATATTCTCGCGGATCGAATTTTCCTCTGACTGCCTCCTTGGAAGCAACCAAGGTATCAAGAATTTGGGGAATCCAATCCGGATGGATTTTAGGATCTTCTCGGAATCGTCGCACGACATCCATTCGGATCCAGGCGTGAAAATCCTGGGAATTTCCTACTAAACCGTTTGCTAGGAGATCCCTTATTCGGGCCTCGATCTCTCCTAGGGAAAAGGACATTCCCATATTTTTCCATAGGATCGTTTTTTAAAATGAATGTAAATCTGATTTTTAGAAAACGACCGCAAACTGCTTCCGAGAAACCGGTCATTGTTTTTTTCTCGAACCGTTTTCCGCAGGATTTTTGCGGGTAAAAACCCCTTGTTCCAAATTCGATCCAACTGCTTTCGGTTTTTGCCGGAAGCACCGGCTCATCAATTCGTTCTTTTATTACGGAATGTTTTCCGAGTTCAAAGTCGTCCGAATATAAGCAACATTCTTCTATTAACTTCGTCGAATATTGTTTTTACCGGCATTCAATCCGTAAAATTAAGAGTGTTCGCTCCGGTGATTTCCCGTCCCGAACTTCGACGTCCAATACCTTTTTTTTGAAGCAAGTCATACGAATGTCGATCATACGAGAAAAGAAATCGTCGCTTTGTTCCATCCTGAACAATCCAGGTCTTTTGCGTGGCCTCGAAACCTTATTTTATCTTTGAAAATTTCCTTACCATTTTCTCACCTGTCGTAAGACTTCGTACGCGACGATTGCGACCGCATTGCTCAGGTTCAGGCATCTGCAATCTTCTTCCATAGGAATTCGGATCACATGACCTACATCGGCTGATTTCATAATTTCGGGAGGAAGTCCCGAAGTTTCGTTACCGAATAAGAGAGTATCATCCGGTCCGTAATTCGGCTTCGTGTAGGAAGTCACTCCCTTTGTGGAAATTAAATAAAGGTCAGATCTCGGAGGAAAGTCCGCACGAAATTCTTCCCAAGTGGAATGCAGAGTCAATTTTACCTTGTCCCAATAATCCAATCCTGCACGTCTAGCGGCCTTTTCGGAAAGTTCGAACGCAGGTTCTCCCACGATATGCAGCTCCGCTCCCAACGCGACACAGAGTCTAGCGATATTACCGGTGTTAGGCGGAATCTCCGGCCGGTACAAAGCGATACGGAGAGCCATATCTCTTACCCTTTTTTTTGGCCTTTATTTAAAGACTTGGCTAAGATCGCGCCGAACGATCCGGTCGAGGAAGTCTCCTCGGACAAATAACCGCTATAGTTCAATCGATCCTGCACTTCTTTTGCCTTGGCCAAAGATAAGGAAATTTGTCGTTTCGATAAATTCACTTCCATCACGAAAGCATCCACCTTGTCGCCCGGTTTGAAAATTTGCGATAAAGGAACGCGATTTAAAATTCCGCTTTCCCGATTGGGAACTAGACCGGAAAAATTCTCGTTCAGTTTTACGAACAATCCGAACGGCTTAATGCTTTCCACGACGCCGGAAACGAGGTCCCCTTCCTTAAACGGAACGTTCTGAGCCCAAGGGTCCTTTAGAAAATCCTTAACCGTAAAACTATGCTTGTTTTCTTCCCAATCCAACTTTAACACTTTCGCATGGAGTACCTGCCCTGGGTGAAAATCCAAAGTCAAATCGGTATTTTTTTTGAACGTCGCCTCCGATGCGGGAACAAGGGCCGTCAACCCGTCGGCTTCCACAATCAATCCGAACGTGTGAACGGATTTAACCCTGCATGTTACGAACATACCCGGTTTCAACTCCCCTTTTAATACGGAGATCTTGGCCTCTTTCTCTTTATCGGCGATTTTTTTCTGGGAGACGACTACCTTGCCCTTAGCCCCGACTTCCACCACAAGAAAGCGAACATATTTCCCGATCACGCTTCCCTGCTTACGAAGATCCGGGTCCAATTGTGAAAATGGACAAAATCCCGCGACTTCGCCTAACTTAACTTCGACGCCGGATTCGTTTTCACCTACAATATGCGCGAGTATCGGAATTTCGGAAGCCTGAGCGACGGAGATTAAATCCTTGTCCAAGGAATCTCCAAGCAAACAAGTCGTAAAGTATTGATCCCCTGAGGACTCTCGGAGAAAATATGCCTCGAATTCTTGGCCCGGTTTAGGAGGTTCGGGGAATTCTTCCGCGAGAACGATCCCGGAAATTCCCGTCCCCTTTGCCTTTATAAAAATATAATCCGATTTTGCGCTGCTTACGATGGCGGTCACTTTCGCACCCGGTTCAAGCGCGCCTTTCTTGCGGAAGCTTTCATCCAAAAGTTTTTCGAACAATTCTTTCTGGGAGTCTTTCATATTCTTCCTCTCTATATATTAAATCTCATCGACCGCGTTTAGAAGCCGGTTTCTTTGGCGGGAGTATTTCCGTCCTTTTACGTTCCGTTACAACCGTCTGCAAGGAACGTAATTTTTCCCATCCGCTCAATGGATCCTCGCTAAAAACCAGGAATTGGGCCGATTTCCCCACGCGAATTTTGCCCTCATGCGCAGCTTCGAGGTAAGTACAGGTCGTTTCTGTGGCAGCGCGGAGAGCTTCCCTAGGACCTAATATTTCCGACAAGATGGATATCTCTTTCCAACCTCCGATTCCAGGAAAGGTCAGATAATGGCCGGTGCCCGAAGCGAGCAAAATCCGTAAGGCCAGATTCTTTCGACCCTTCAGAAAGGCAAGATAGGAATCGTATTCTTTGTCCGCCTCAACCTTTTCCTTTTCCCCCAACGGAATCAGGGTCGCAATCCAATCGGGCGAAAAGGCCCTTTCCTTAAATCTTGGACTCCATGCCAGCAGTCGATTCCATTCCGCGGAAAAATCGGGAGTTCCTACCTGCTTTTGATTGTAGTACACTCCGAACATGGGCCCCCAATAAGATTGGACTAAATTTCTAGACACCGGGGTTATCGAAGAAGTTTCCGGAATCGGATGATATAATATCGGCACGCCTGCGGACAATGCTTCCCAAGAGGCGAATTCTTCCCCAAAGGCCGAGACCGCTAATTCCAGGCCTTTTTCTTCCGCCTGAGTTTTCATCCGATACAAAAGTTGTCCGTCGATTTGAAAGGGCTCTCCGGCATCATGACGCAAAAATAAATGCGCACGACCCGTCCCTCTATTCGAAACGGCTCGCATTGCATCTTCCTGATTGTGTAAAATTTTGTAACCGCTGAGTTTTGAACCTGCATTTCGAAGTTCGGCCGAATCCGCAATGAGTATCGGGGGGGAAGTAGAAATTCGCGGGAATTCGCCGGTTTTTCTTTTAGATCGAGCCAGATCTTCCACCCAGGAGGCATCCGCAATACTTTGCAGAAAAACGAATCCGTGTAGAAGAAATGACCGAATATCTTCCTGCAGCTCGTTTTTGTCTTTTTGGCCGCCGATGGAGTTTGCCCCCAAAGTGACATGAGCATCGCAAAAACCGGGTAAAACAAAGGAAGGATTCTGGACGCTCGAGGAAGGAGCAATCTTCTCGACGAGTCCGTCTTTTACGAATAGATCCACCGGTCCTCTGTATTCTAAAGAACCGGGCTCTATTACGAATACTCCCTTCCAACTCCAACTCTGGGCCTCGAGAACCGAGAACGAGCAGAAGAAGAGCCCCCAAAAAAAAGAATTTTTACAAAGAAAATAATAGGAGAGGACCTTTTTTGGGATGGCGAGTATGAGTCTCTTGACAAACAAATCGAGTTCCGGAAAGTTCAAGGTAATGGGTCAGGAAATCCGGGATATATCCGATAATATCCGGCTTACGGTAGAGAACGGAAGAATTCTATCCCTCAAAACACATAGGATGACTCGATCCGTGGAAGAGCATATCCAGGAAGCGATCGAATTAATCCTGGACAAAGTTACGTATCCCACGCTCGTCCCTACGATTTATACTATCGTTAAAGAGTTATCGATCAACGCTTGTAAGGCAAACCAAAAAAGAATTTTCTTCGAGGAAAAAGGATACGATCTCTCGAATGCAACTCAGTATGTAAAAGGGGTTTCGGAATATCGACAATTATTTTCCGAAAGCATGGCGGAAGAGTTCGGCCAGAAAGCCAAAAAGAAAGGATATTACTGCTTGATCAGTTTCGATTACTCTATGGACGGAATTCGCATCGAGGTGATCAATAACACTCCCGTCACTCCGCAGGAAGAAAAATCCCTAAGAGAAAAACTCGAAAAGGGAATGCAGTATGCGGACATAGCGCAATTCTACATGGATAATGCGGATAATACGGAAGGCGCAGGATTAGGATTGGCTTTGATTCTGATTATGTTGAAAGGGGAAGGAATCGATCCTTCTTTCTTTCGTATAGGAATCCGAAAAGAATCGACGATTGCTCGATTGGAAATTCCCCTGACTACAAACTTCAAGTCCGCTCGCGACAAGGATATCTCGCGCATATAAATGCCCCTACCGATTTCCGCCTGCATCATAACGTTAAACGAAGAGGATAATATTTCTCGCTGCCTCGCATCTTTAAAATTCGCGGACGAGATCATCGTTCTAGATTCGGGCTCGAGCGATAGAACCACGGAACTGGCAAAATCCTTCGGCGCGAAAATAGTCCGTCGAGAATTCGACGATTACGTATCTCAAAAAAATCATGTCGTATCTTTGGCAAAGAATAGCTGGATCTTAAGCGTGGATGCCGACGAGGAAATTTCGGCCAAATTGGAAAATGAAATTCGAGAGATATTGGGAGGAAGAGAGCCGGAAGAAGACGGATTTCTCATTCCTAGGCTTACCATGTACATGGGGAAATGGATTCGTCACGGAGGTTGGTATCCTAACTATCGAGTCCGTTTATTTAAGAAATCCAAGGGAAGATTCGTGGGAGGAAAAGTTCACGAATCGGTTCGTCTGGAAGGAAAAAAAAGGAAATTAAAAAATCCGGTACTGCATTACTCGTATCAGAACTTGTTCGATCATGTGCATTTTATAAATCGGTATTCCGAACTTGCCGCAACGGAAAAATTCGCGAAAGGAAAACGCACGGGTCTTCTTTTCGCCTTTTTAAAAGCTTCTTATAAATCTTTCTGGATGTATTTCGTTCGCTGCGGGTTTCTGGACGGACGGCGAGGCTTTATCCTTGCAATCATGGGATTTTATTATAATTTTCTAAAGTATACCAAGATATTTGAAATGACTTTAGCCGAAAAGAATCGAAAGCGACAGGAGAATTAAAGGCGCTAAGAGGAAATCCTAGAATTTCAGTCTCGTCGTTCCTTGTTATGATTGATTCGGTTCATGATGTATAAGGCCAAATAGCCGCCGATCAGTACCGCTATCAAGTTTACGTTGGAAAGCTGATAGATCCCGACCTTGGGAGATATCAACCAGAACACGATGTCTCGGATGATATCCTGAAAAATGGAAAGAATGATCAGAGAACCGAGTAGCGCGACCAGAAAGGCCACCCAAAAACCGCCTAGCAAGTCTTTGCGCTTGTAAAAATAGAAATACCAAGCAAGGCCGCCGCTGATTCCGACAACAAAAAGTGCGTTAGTAAACGGAGTCCACCATCCCACGGAGAATGCGGCCAAGACTAAAAAAGGTTGAGTGCCGAAGGAAGGAAGAAAATCGTAGAACGAAGCCAGGATTCCCATCTGGTTTACAGGTTTTCCGGGTTTTGGGATAAAGTCGAGAATTTTAGCGAAAAAACGGTCCCACCATCCTTGAAAATCTTCAGAGACAGCTCCAAATATTTCGGCATCATTGGAAATCCACTTTCCCATACGCTGTCCCCCCTTCTGCATACCGGGTGGTACCAAGACTTAAGTCTAGATTTTGGCTACTTAGTCTTTCCCATTTCTTCCGTTGAAAAACAAGACCTAACCGTATTATATAAATTTGGAGTAAGAGGACTTTCCGTTACGATACCTCATAAGGAACAAGCATTTCGGTTGGCGGACACGAAGGATGAAGCTTCCGAAGCCATGAAGGCAAGCAACACTCTCGTCTTACGGGAAGGATCGATTCGCGCGTACAATACCGACGGAATCGGAGCAGTACGGGCCGTCTTGGAACAAAGTCCCTCCTCCCTGAACGGGAACGTGTTAGTCTTGGGAAGCGGAGGGAGCGCCAGAGGAATCGCCTTTTCACTTTTGGAAAAAGGAAACGTAGAAACATTGGTTATTGCCGCCAGAAACACCGATGCGGGAAATAAAATCGTGGATTTACTGAATCGAGTACGACCGGGGAGGACTTCCTTCCTTTCGCTGGAAGATGCGGAACGAAAATGTGCCGAATTCTCCTTGGTGATTCATACGACTCCGCTTGGCATGAAGGGAAAGGATCCTGGACCGGTCTTTTCCCCCTCGTCCTTTCATCGTGATCAAACCGTTTTCGATATCGTCTACAATCCGTTAGTAACTCCGCTGGTTAAAATCGCACGATCTTTCGGGGCTAGCGTTATACCCGGAACGGAGATGTTATTGTACCAAGCAGTGGAGCAGTTCCGACTGTTTACGGGAATTCAATTGGAAAGCGAACTCATCGAAAAAGGAAGACAAAGGCTCCATTCCGCATTGCATGAAAATTAAACCTATGACTTCATCACCGTTTCATGATGCATTCCGATCCTTAAATCGGACCATGTCGGATTTGAAAAATCTCCTCTCTGCGTTACGTGAAAAGTATACCCCAAATGCCTCTTACTGATTTTTTAAAATTCGGTTCTAGTTTGGTTAATTTGGAAAAAACTAGAAACTTTAACGTATTCAAGGAATATTCCCTGGAAGCGTTTCGAAATTTTTTAGATAAACATACTTGGAGAAAAAGACTCTCACCGCGCATAAGAATTTCCGTGGTGGGAACAAACGGAAAAGGATCCGTCTCTCATTTTCTTTCCCAGACATTTTCCAAATTAAACCAAAGCGTAGGCTTATATACATCCCCTCACCTTCTTAGTCCTGCGGAAAGGATCCGAAAGGGGCCGGATTTCGATCCGGTTTCATCGACGGATTTGGAAACTATCGCGAAACTGATTTTTGAGAATGCCGAGGAGGCGGAATTATCCGGTTTATCCTGGTTTGAATGGTTTACCCTAGGGGCTTTCGTTTATTTCGAATCACAGGATTTGAATATTCAAATCTACGAGGCCGGACTCGGAGGAAGACTGGACGCAACCAGCCTCGCGGAGCCGGATGTAGTCGTATTATGTTCGATCGGAGAAGACCACAAGGCGATACTAGGCGACACCAAGGAAAAGATACTTTTGGAAAAACTCAATATCGCGGGGCCAAAAACTAAACTGCTCTTGTCCATGCCTCACGAAAACGATTTGAATGAGATCGTCCGTTCTTTTTGTTCCGAAAAGGGAATCCAACTCGCGTTCTTCGAAAGAAAATCCGAGGAAGCTTATTTACTCTATAATTTAAATTTTGCCCTTTGGGCGACCCGAACTATCTGCGATCGTATTTCATCTACAGTATCTTTTCTTAAAATTCCGAATTCGGATAATAATAAGCGGTTCTTTGACGAAAGACCCTTCGTTTCTTATTCGGCCGGACTAAAAGCCGGTTTCCGATCTCCGCCCGGACGATTGGAAATTTTATCCAAGGATCCTTTCGTAATTTTCGATCCCGCGCATAATCCGGACGCGGTAAGAACCACTCTCCGGGACATTTCCGTTCTATATCCGGAAAAGAAATTATCCGTGATTGCCGGTTTTTTGCCGGATAAGGACGGAGAAAGTATGGCTAAGGATCTAGACCTCTTCGTAAAAAATCATGGAACGAGATTCGCATTTCTAAATGGTCCCGAATTCAAATTGCCGAACGGATTCGAATCGTTTGCATTAGATCCGAACGACTTTTCGAAACGATTATTCGATTTTTCCCGAGAAGGGACTCTCGTCTTAGGAAGCTTTCGTCTCTATAAATATGCGGTCGACGCGATTCAAAGGAATACAAAATAAGATTCAAAATTTATGTTTGAATCTTGCGTAGGTCTCCGTCTCGAACTGATATTCCAAGCCTCTCGCAAAGTACGGAGTTCTAACAGGAGCGACACCTACGTCCAAGGTTTCCGAGTCCAGGCCTAGGACATAAAAGGAAACGGAAAATGCCAGCATCGCCGCGATTCCATAGAGCATTAATCCGCCGTGAACTCCGGTATCTCGATCGATATATCCCGCCAAGCCTCGATAATAATTGGCCTTTGACTCGGCCTGGCTATGAATATTATACTGATAGTAATATGCGGTCGCAAACGAATTGAAATTCGAGGAATTCTGAATTAGAGTCGCTAAGCCGGTGACAGTCAAGGCATTCGTCATCGGCCTGGAACCTTCGAGAATGGAATCGGCTTTTAAATTAAAGTAATAATATCCCGCATAGAACAATAAACTTCCGTACAACGAATAGATCGCAAAGTCGTCGTACGTATGATCCAGGAAAACGTATTTCTTATTTTTATAATATGACACCGAATCGCCCTGCTTTAGGGTTCCGGCAACCTCCGATGTTTGGTCCTTCTTAATCTCGATTCCCTTTAAAATATCCACGTGACCTTCCTTTGAAAGTCGAATGCGATTCCAGCCCACCTTGACCGGGACCTTGTTCAACGGAGTAACCCCTAGCAATTCCGAACCGAAATAAACGTTCGCACCGGGCGGATCCGATGTTACGGAGAGAAACCCTTCCTTCTTTTCCTTAAACATTTGGACGCTGATTTCCCTGGAAGAAGTCCGCATATCCACTTCCCCACGCCAATCGTTAAAGCCTTCTCGGGTAACCCGAACATCGTGAATTCCGGGAAGTATATCGTTTCGCACTAGAGGGGTTTTACCGATATAATTCCCGTCTAAAAACACCAGAGACGACAAAATACCTTCCGATTTAACCGTTAAGCGAAACGTAAATTTTCCTAAAAGAAAACTTTTTAGGGACTCGATCAAAGGATTCAATTCTTGATAAGAACGTCTAACGCTGGTCTTATGGGAAAATTCCTTTTTTGCCCCGTCCTTAAAGGAACGTAAGACTATTCGGACCCGCATTTCGTCGGCGGATTTTTTTTCGAATTCGCCGGTAACGGAGTAGAAACAATTATTTTTTCTAGCTAGCGGAATGACTCCTCCGTCGTCCGGGGCAGGTTCCGATTCGAAAGGTTCGGATCTAAGAGAAAGATATCTCGGATCGTTTTTGATCGGCACTACAAGTTGACCGGAGCGAAGTTTCTCCAGACGATCGGAATCCCATTCTCCTTCCTTTACTTTTTCCTGTTTTACGGAATCTTGATTTCCAAACGGATGCTGAATCGAAGCGGGAAGGGCGTTTTCATCGTATATTTGAACCGTAGTTTTTAATCCGGAATATAGGACGGAGGCATATCCGGCGGAATAAAAATCCAGAGCGGAGTCCCCGGATAGGTTTCGAAGCGGAAAGAAACACAATTTACGCTCTCTTTCGAATTCTATCTTTTCTTTGGAAGATATCGAAGGGAAATTATACAGATCTTCGATCGCAAGTAAGGAACTCCCGCCGCAGATAGGAAGCATCGAAAATAACAATATGCCGGCACAAAATCTCTTCGGAAAATGCGACTTCAATTCCTGCGTCCTCCGACGGAATAAACCAAGCCTAGAATTCCAAGGATAGGAACGACCAGGGCCCAAGGCCCGGATTCCGCGTAATCTTTCGAAAAAGCGATCTGCTCGCCCAAGCCAGGACCGAAGGTATCCCCTCCGGCCGAAATTCCTAAAAATCCGAAAATCGCCAGGGTCATGACGACCGATGGAAGTCCCGTTGTTAAGAGAATTCCCAATAACTGAAACGCCTGCGGGAGAATATGGCTTCGAAAAATATAAGTCTTTCCTGCGCCGAAGCAGGAAGCCGCCAGGACGTAACCGCTTCCGCGGACTTCTTCGATTCGGGCCCGTAACGTTTCGTAAGCGGGCGCCCAATCGCCCAAAAGAATCGCGATAAAAAGAGAGGCCGACGTAGCGCCAAACGCCTGTATTACGAGAAGTGCAAGCAATAAGGACGGAATGGAAACGAAAACCGAAGATAACGGAGATAAAAGATTTTTCTGCAGGAAAGGACTCGAATAGGCGAGTAGTCCGAGAAGACTCGCGAATGCCAAAGTAAGAACGCGCGCCGGAAATGCGAAAAGAAACGTGGAAAGACTCCCGTAGCCGAGCATAGCCCAGACATCGCGTCCGAGTCTATCCTTTCCCAACGGAGCTTCCATACTGATAGGTCGAAACGATTCGTGCAACTCCACCTGAGTCGGAGGAGAATGCAGAAGAATGCCGCCTAACGCGACCGCAAGAAAACTTCCGACGACTACATATCGAATCGAATCCGAAAACTTCATGCGGATTGGGTCTCCCAACCGAGAAGCGAGTCTCTCACTCTTTCGGAAACTCTTGTCAGAATATAAAATACCGTTCCGCTATAAAAGAGTAAGGCGGAGAGTAGCGGAGCATCCATCGTACGAATTGCATGATACATCGATTTTCCGATACCGGGAAAGAAGAATATTTCCTCCACTACGATGGCCCCGGACAACAGGGAACTAAAGTCCAACAAAATCAATACGAGAAGAACGGGCAGGATTTTAAGAAGAATATGTCGAAAGAGAATTCTCGTCGGAGAATAGCCCCGGGCCCTTAGAACGGTCACGTAAGCGGAAGAAGATTCCGCCTCCGCCATCCCAAAGGAAAATCGAAACAATCTGGCCCATACGCGGGAGCCTAGAGCCAACCCGGGAAGAATCACATAGGAACTATTCCAAGATTCGTAACCGCCGGGAGGGAGCCAGCCTAGAATAAAGAAAAATAAAACTAAGAGAACGACGGCAAAGACAAAAATCGGTGTGGAAAGAACGACTTGACTAAGAGTATCCAAAAACACTCGTAACCAACTCGACTTCAGGAGCAGCGCAAAGAACGCGAGTCCGATTGCGAAAAGTACGCTCCAGATGATGGCGAAGGAAGCGAGATGAAACGTCGGTAAAAATCGGGAACCTATATGGGAAAGAACCGGGTCGCCGGACTCGGTAAGGCCAAGATCAAAGCTAAGAATACCCTTCCAAAAAGAAAGATACGAATCGAGGAAACTTTTTTGCTCCGAAAGCGAACTGCTATCTTGACTCGCGATTCCCGAGTCGGCGTTTAAAAATTCCCGATCCAGGGAACGCAATCGGGAGAACAAGACTGAAACTGCGGACAGCAGAAGGATAAAAACGAGAAATCGTCTAGCCTCTTCCAACAAAGTCGTGTTCCTTACGGAGTAAAGGCTTTCCGAATCTCCTCAAAGTCCTTGGAATCGATCAGTTTTTCCCTATCTTCCTTGACATTCAGAGTTTTAGCGATTTGAGCGAGGGTCTTGATATGCTCTTGAAACTTGGACTTGGGAACGATGAGTAAAATAAAAATATGCACGGGCAGGTGATCGATCGCGTCAAAATCGATCCCTTTTTTCGAAAGACCCATCACACATTTCAGTTCTTCGACCAAATTCACGGAGCAGTGAGGAATCGCCACCCCGCTACCGATTCCCGTCGACATGGACTTTTCCCTTGCGAGAAGGGACTCGAAAACGGGTTCCCGAACTTCCGGTCCGATTAGTTTGACATCGACCGCCTTTTGCAGTAGATGTGAAATCACCTCTTCCTTGGAAGAACCTTCAAGATCAAATATTACGGTCTCAGGCTTAAGTAAAGCCAGGAGCTGGTTCATGCTTCTCTATCCTATCTCCTAGGAAAATACGAATCAGGAGGGATTCAATGAAAAAAAACGACGCGACCCAAGTGAAAGAGGGAATGGTTCCTGCTGAAATGAAAAAAATTCCGATGGCAATGGGAACCAAGGATAAAAAAGAGACGGGAAGGACCGACTCCAGATTGTGTCCAGGCAAAGAGAGAGCAAGAGCGAAGGCCAAAGAAGCCGCCCAGATCGGTTCCGAAATAAAATCCCTAACCGGAATGCCGAACCGGAAAGTCCAAAATCCCAAAAAAAACCCGAAGGCGATCGGAAGAAGTATTGCCGCAGGTCTTTTCATAAAAATCGGCAACAGCAATAGGATCGAGTAGCCCCCGGAAGATTGCAAAGCGGAAAATCGTTCGCTCGGATTTGCGTCCACTTGAAAGATTCCGCGAGTGTACAAATCCGTAAAGTTCGGATCTTGAAAACCGAGCCCGGGCGTTAGGGACCAAATTTGTATTCCGGGAATGAAGTAGAGTAAAAGAAAAACCAAAAGCTGAACGAGAGCCAAAGGAAAACGAATTCTTAATTTTCGTTCTCCTATCCACCAAAGCCCGAATCCGATTAAGACTGCAAAGATCGCATGCAATGCAAATCGTTGGTCTCTCGGAATTAGAAGAGCAAAATAAAGTGCGTGATTGACCCAATAAAACACGTAAGACTTTCGATCAGTTAAGAAGAAATACGCAATGGCACCTACCAGCAGGCCGAAGCCCATGGGAAGCAGAATATAGAAAGTTCCGGCAGAGCCTAGCGCTACTAAAAATACGCAAAGAATGCCAGAAAGAATATCCGGAAAGAGTAGATCCTTCCTGCGAAAAAAACCCTTTCCGGTGGATAGGATAAAACTAAATGCCAACCGATTCCTCCTTGACCGAACGAATTCGATCCCTTAGGGAAATGAAAGAAGGACATAGGAAAGTGCAGATGCCGCATTCCATGCAAAGACCGGGTTGGAATCGGCCTAACGTTCTCATCAAGGCCATCGGATTCGATTTTGTCGGACAATTCAAGGAACACTCGCCGCATTCGACGCAAGGAAACTCGGATCTAGCGGCTTCATGACGAGCTAGCAAAATAAGAGAGGAATAAAGTCGAATATCCCAGTAAAAACCTTCTTTCGTGTCGCGAACGGGATAATATTCGAAAAAAGAATTTAAAGTAAACTGGGAATAAGAATGCTCATATTCTTCGAACAGGAATTTTAAATTTTGTCCGTTTTGAACCCGAAGAGGAGCTGCTGCTTTTCGTAAACCGCCGTTTTTTCCTAAAAAGAAGAGGCTGATCTCCCTCTCGATGAAAGGCATTTCACCGAACAAGGCCCTATAAAGATAATATAAAGTTTCCGGACCTATATAAATCACATCCTTGAATCTCGAGAAGGGGATTTTTTCGGTCTTAAACGTAAAATATTCCGGAATCCCCCAAGGGTATGCGTAACTGTTGAGAGGACTTTTCTCATCTAGAATATAGTCCCTGATTTCCGTCTCCGGAAACCAAAGTTTGAGAGATTCGATAAAGGACTTATGACAGTCCGGAGCGGCTTGCAAACGAGACGTAAAGTCTATGTCTTGGGTGCGAGTATAAGGAGATAAGATAATAAAACGGGGTTTGAATCTTTCTCGGAAAGAATCCGACAAGGGTTGACCGGGAAAGTCCAGAGAGACCAAGCCAAGTCGGTCCATGACTTCGATCGCTTCTTCCTTTTTCCAAATCTTCGGATGCAGTTCGTTTTTAACCGGAAAAATTCCGTCCTGGACGATTTGGACTCGGGTTCCGGTTTCCCCGTGGGCCAAGGAGGCGACCCCATTTACCGGAGAAAGTACGGTACCGGAAGATTGTTTAAAAAGGGGATCACCTACCTTGACCCGGGCGGGAAATTCTTTTAGTAGGAGAGCTCCGCCATCGGGAATCAGAGTGTAAGGTTCATCCAGAACCGTCTTGCGGGGTCCCGCATCTTTGACGGTTCTGGGTTTGAGGAGAAACGGTTTTGCGAACAATGCCCTTAGTTAGGGGACTTAACCATGTAGATTTCGTCTTTAATGGGGAGTTCTTTCTTCAAATTTTTAATATACGGAAGAATTTCTCCCATCGGTTCATAGAATTCACAATCCGTTTGCATACGGCGTGCTACGGTAAAATACTTATACAGTTTTTCCTCGCCGGAACGCTTGGACCATTTCTTTTTGGTGCATTTGACCCGGAGGATGTATTTGTCCGCCTCGGATTCATACTGCCTTACGGTTACGCAATGCAGGCAGTTGGCGCAATAGACTTTCTCGCTCATCGGTTATCCTGTTTCCTGGGGTATTTGAAATGGAGACAAATTGTCTCCACTACCAACGCTCAGGGGTATTTGACAGATTTAGGCCAAGGCCATGGTAGTCAACCTGTTTCTCCCGTTAGAAGCCCGGAATTAGGCTTCTTGAGGGACTTCTTCTTGAACGGGCTCTTGGATCGCTGAGGATTTGTATTTCCAAGCCGCTTCCCGGAAGGATTGGAAGGAAACGAAGAAAAATCCGATTCCATATATCAAAAGGAAACCTACGATATAGGGACGTCCAACGAGGAAGGATAAGGCCACGGAAAAGAGACAATAAATTCCCAATAAGAATTCCAATACTACGTGGAAATCTAGCGGAACGGTATATTTCAATCGCTCCTTTACCGAGTCGGAATTCTTTTCGATTCTAAGTTTTGGAGTCCGTTTAAAGGAAGATTGAATTCCAAGAACTGCTTCTAACCAGGCACGAGTATTGACCACTGCGATTCCGGTTCCCACCATCATCAAAATTGGAAGATAGATTAAACGGCGCTTCCAATCTTTATAAAGGGTTTTTTGAGAGTATGCGTAGAAGAATAGGGGTCCGATTGAACCGACGGAAAGTACAGCAGCCGTTCCCGATAGCACTTCCAACGGAAGGTCGTAGAAACTAAACCCTGACCAATATTCCATTAATAATAAAGGAGCGCTAAAAAGGATATTGATGATCATTAAAGGGTGAACCGAATAATTAATTAAATGGGTTACCGCTTCCGCCTTGGTTTTCCAAGGAAGATCCGCTTTCCAAATTCTCGGTAAAAGCTTCACAGCAGTTTGAATGGAACCTTTGCACCAACGAAACTGCTGGGATTTATAAGCCGACATCATCGCCGGGATCTCCGCAGGACATACAACATCTTTAAAATAACGGAATTTCCAACCGCGAAGTTCTGCACGGTAGGAAAGGTCGAAGTCCTCGGTTAGGGTATCGTGTTCCCAACCTCCGGCATCTAGAATGGTTTCTTTTCTCCAAGTCCCCGCGGTGCCGTTGAAGTTCATCCAAAGTTTGGCCCCATTTCTGGCTACCTGCTCGATCATGAAGTGACCGTCGATACCGAAACTCTGAGCCTTCGTAAGAATATTATAATCTGCGTTAATATGTCCCCAACGAGACTGGACCATTCCGATCTGCGGATCGTCAAAATAAGCCATGGTCTTGAGCAAGAAGTCCGGATCCGGGATAAAATCGGCGTCAAAAATCGCGATATAATCACCGGTACTCTCTTTCATTCCCGTATCGAGAGCACCCGCCTTATGCCCCGTACGATCCGTTCTATGAAGATGCTTAATATCGAAGCCTTGGGATTTATACTGAGCGACCAGACTTGCGGCTTTTTGGACGGTTTCGTCGGTGGAATCATCCAATACTTGGATTTCCAACTTATCCTTAGGATAATTTAAGGCGACTGTAGAATCAATCAGACGATCTACGACGTAGAATTCATTAAAAATAGGAAGCTGAACCGTAACTTTCGGAAGATTCGGATCGGTAACCGAAAAAGTCCTGCTCGGATCCGTATCGCAATTCGAATTATACTTTTTATAGAGATACACCATGATGTAGGTGTGAATTCCAAAAAAGAACAAACCTAAGATGTCTAAGGCGTAAATTGTGAGGAAGAGAACGGTTACCGCGGTCAGCATTTGTGCCAGGTTTTTCTGAAATAGCCGAAAAGTCAACGGGTTTTGCGGCGCAACATAGAAACGGGAAAAATCAAGAGGACGGAGGACCCGTCCCCTCGGTTAGAAAGTGAAAATTCGCAGTGGAAGTTCCTCAACCAGGGAGGTTGTGGTCCATCCGCTTAAAGTATCGGATTTCAATGAGACGACCTTAGAGGAACTCGAAGATTTTTCTTCCAAAACTGTGAAAAATACAGAGGACTGAAGACAGACGCGCTCGCTTTCAGAGGACGGAGGTCAGAAAACAGATGCATTCGCTTTGCTCACGCTAGACAGAAGCTGCTACTAGTTGGAAAGGCCACGCAGGACGGAGGAAAAATCCACTATAACGCAAGAATCTTCCTCTAGAGCATGGAAACTCGGCTCACCAATGTTCAGTCCTCTGTCCTCTGCGTGGGAGCTCCCACAAGTCGCGCTTGCAAAAAAATACTTGAAACTTTTCCGGATCGTGATATTCGCGAGATCGCTGCCCTTCGCGGGTACCACCGATCCGGCCCCCGCCCACTAGGGTGGGGAGCACTCCGGACAACAAAGCCACACCGCCATTTATCAAACTGCGCTTAAATTACTTGTCCCTTGAATAGATACCCCTATTTTAGCCTCGATGCGCTCCGCCATTTTAGGACTTCTCGCTGCCCTCGCTTCTCTATTGCTCGCTATCCTGCTCGAAGAGGCTCATTTTCTTTCGTTCTTAAAAATTTCGGCGCTGGTGTTGATCTTAGGTGGAACCGCCGGAGCAACATTCGCCAGCTATACTACGGAAGAATTCGCAAATCTGATTTTACATTTAAGGGATTCCGTTTTCCCCCGAAAAGATTATTCGCTTACGGATTTATTTTTAGATTTTGCGGAGCGTGCCAGGAAGAACGGTCTCCTCTCTTTAGAAGATCGCCTTGCTTCCATTCCTGACGCATTTCTCAGAAAAGGAATTCAACTGATCGTCGACGGAACGGACCCGAGGGCGGTCGAAGAAATTTTATTCGAAGCTGCCGAAGGACTAGAAGAAAAAGAGACACGCTCGGCGAAAATTTTGGAAACTGCCGGCGGATTTTCTCCCACGATAGGAATCATCGGAACCGTTCTCGGCCTGGTTAGCGTCCTCGAAAATTTAGGCGCGGGAACCCGAGCTTTAGGAGAGGGAATCGCAACCGCGTTTATCGCGACCTTCTACGGAATCACATTCGCTAACTTGGTATACTTTCCGTTAGCGAATCGAATTAAGACCTGGGCACGCTCTCGCAATAATCGAAGACAGGCGATGATTCGCGGAATCATCTCTCTGCAAACGGGAGACAATCGGCGGATTTTGGTGGAGAGGATGGCCCCGTTCCTAGATTAGAAATCACGATCTCTACCTGAAATTTCTACGTTACCCGGCGCTCGCTCATCCGGGAAAGAATTTCGCGAATCTGTTTTTCGGCTCCCGAGGGAGTTAAAACGAGTAAAACATCTCCATCTTCCATTTTCGTTTTTCCTGTAGGGACCAAATGGCTATCACCTCTGTAAATCAACGTGATTAGAGAGTTCTCGGGAAAATCCAATTCATAAACGAATTTACCGACGGACGCGGAACCGTAGGGAACGATGTATTCGAGTAAATGAGTCTCGCTTTGTTCCTTATTTTCGAATTCAAAAGGATAAGAGGCTCGTTGTTCTAGAGGGGCTTGCAATCCAAGAAGACGAACTACATACGGGATCGTGGAACCTTGCAACAACAAGGAAGTCAATACGGTAAAGAAGACCAAATGAAAAATCGCTTCCGATTCGGGAAGCTGCTTGGCATAAGGGAATGTCGCAAGAATAATCGGAGCCGCCCCTCGCAAACCTACCCAAGAAATTAATATCTTTTCCTTCCAATCCACGCCGAATCCGGTCAAAGAAATGAAAACGGAAATGGGGCGGGCGATAAGCATTAGAAAAATAGAAAATGCTATACCGATTCCGGCCACGGGCGGAATTCTAGACGGAAAGACCAGAAGCCCCAAAGTAAGGAACATCACGATTTGCATCAACCACCCGATTCCGTCCATAAACCTCACATTGCTTCGTTTATGAACGAAAGATCTGTTCCCTATGATGATTCCTGCAATGTAAACTGCAAGGAACGGGTTCCCGCCGATTAACTCGGTGGATGCATAGACGAACAAAACGGACGCGGATAACAGAACCGGATATAAACCCTCGTAATCCAGTTTAATCCGATTCATCCCGCGATAAATCCAATATCCTAAAAGCAACCCGAGAAGAATCCCTAAAGTGAATTGCTTAAAAATTTCCCAGACGAGTAATTCAAAACCGGGAGCTCCACTCCCGACAAAGCCCAAGATCGTAGTCGTCAAAAGAACCGCGAGAGGATCGTTACTGCCCGATTCCAACTCCAAAAGGGAGGTTAATCCTTTTCGCATTCCGGTATTGCTCGTGCGAAGTACGTTAAACACGGCGGCAGCGTCCGTAGAAGAGACGACCGCTCCTAAAAGAAAACCGACCAAAGGTGAAAATCCGAGTACATACACGGAAAATAAACCCACGATAACGCAGGTTAATAGCACACCGATGCTACCGAGAGAAATTCCCATCCAGAGAACCGGCCTGACCTTGGCCCAATCGGTCTCCAATCCGCCTGAAAATAGTATAAAAGCCAGGGCGATGGAACCGACTTTTCGGGCCAATTCCGCATCCGAAAATGGAATACCTAACAAACCGTCGGAACCGGCCAACATCCCGATCGACAAAAAGATGAGCAATGCCGGTACTCCGAATTTCGTGGAAACGCGAAGTAAACCGATACTGATAATAATCAGACTCGACAATGCAAGTATTGTAAATTCAAACTCCATTCGATTACGAACGATACTTTCTCGGACCTTTCATTTTTTACGAATCGTTTTTTCTTTTTGGAGAGTCGGAAAAATGAAAATGAGAAATGTTTGGGGCTTTGCGGGAATTCCTTTTCGATGCGTCGAAAAAAGTTCCTATCTATACTGCGTCGGAGTTAAGTTCCGAAAGAAGGTCTTCCAGCTCCCGATCATCCGTAACTTCAACGAGTCGATCTTCGCCATATTCGTCGGTTTCGATTCTGACTGCGAGATAGCCGAAACTTTCCTCGCCTCTGAGAAAGCCCACATCCAAATTTATTAATTCTCGATCTTCCTCGTTGGAAGGGATCAGCAAAAAATATTGAGCTTCGTCGATCTCCACCACTTCTCCGATCAAAAAAGAATAGGGATTTCCGTCTTCGTCCAGGAGATTTACTATCTCCTCCGCGAATTCTTCGTGCTCTCGTTCCTCGGAATTTGTATCGTACGACTCAAGCATTTTTTTCCCTCCCTACTATAATCGACCAAAATGATTATTCGCAAGAAAAGTTTCCCGACATTCTACGACCTCGGAAAAGGTAGACAAGATGTAAAAAAGAAAGATATTAGGTGCGGAACCCGTGTGCCGAGGGAACCAGCTGAAATGGACAAAAAGAAAAGTTATTTCCTTTCGATTCTAGTTGGGTTCCTATTGTGGTTTGCGAATTGTTCTCCACCGGATAATCATGGAATCCAAATGAAAGGCGGTGTCTTAGAGGCTCGCTTCTGGAACCCGGAACAAAATACCCTATCCCTCAACGGCGAATGGGAGCTTTATCCTAACGCATTTTTAGTTTCGGAAAAAACCGCGATCCAATCTCCTCCGATTCTCGTCGACGTGCCGGATACTTGGAATCGTCTCCAAGAAAACGGAAAGGCGATATTTCCGAACGGTAAGGGATACGGGACGTATCGTTTGCGATTAAACCTTCCGACCCCTCATCCTGGATTCGTAATGCGTATTCCGGATCAAGGAACCGCCTACGTCCTGTATGCCGACGGCAAACCCATCGCCTCGATGGGAAAAATAGGGAAAAATTACGAAAGCTCGGTCCCGTTTCTTTCCTCTACGATCGTTAATTTGCCCGAGAATACCCGAGAGTTAGCTTTTGAGATTTCGAATTATAGACATATTTACGGCGGGCTTTGGTACCCTCCGCGAATCGGAAAACAGGAAAAGATACTAAACGAAAAATATATCGACCTAGCGTTAGAGATAGCGACTTCTTCCTCGGTTTTAGTTTTGGTGATCTACCAAATCGTCGCTTATCTTTTAATCCGAAAAGAAAGAGCCCCGCTTCACTTCGCCATTTTTTCCGTAGCCGGTACATTACGTTTTTTCCTAACCGGCGATAGGATCTTTAATTCGATTTTCCCCGAAATTCCTTGGGAAATCACCCATCGACTAGAGTATCTTTCCACTTATGCTTTGGCCTCGGCATTCTTTTCCTATGCCGCTTCTCTCTTCCCTTTGGACTTTCCAAAATGGAGCGAAAAAGCCGCGTTTATATCCCTTTCTTTCTTTGCGATAGTTACGATTTTCTTTCCGGTGGACTACTACGGGCGATTATTAATCCCCTTCCAAAGTATCGTCGTCATCGGTTCTTGTATCATTCTTTACGGATGTTTCAAGGCGTTGGTACATAAAAGAGAAGGTGCCCGGCTATTTCTTATCGGAATCCTTACGATCCTTCTGGCATCGACAAACGACATTCTTGCTTCTCATTACCTCCTTCACACTCAGTATATTTTAGCTCCGGCACTTTTCATTTTCATTTTCCTAAATAGCCTCACTCTCGCGGTTTCATTTTCGAAGACCTTGGAAAAATCGCAAATCGTCAGCGCGGAACTAAAGTCGACGAATAAGGATTTGAATGATCTTAAAATCCTGCTCGAAAGAAAGGTGGAAACGAGAACCAAGGAACTAATGGAGGCGAAAAACAGAGCCGAAGGAGAGGCGAAATATCGGTACGATTTTTTAGCTACGATGAGTCACGAAGTTCGGACTCCGTTGAACGGTTTGATGGGGACCGCCAATCTTCTATCGGAAACTTCTCTAAACGCGGAACAGAAAGAATATCTCGACATTATACAATTATCCGGCGAAAATCTATTACAACTCGTAAATCAGCTGCTCGATCTTTCCAAGATAGAAAGTAATCGATTCGAGTTGGAAGTCATGCCATTCGATCCTTTTGCGGTTCTCCAAAAGGCGGCCAAGGTCGTCAAAGCCCGCGCCGAGGAAAAAAGGATTTTTCTCGATATCCGCTATCCGGAACATCATCCGGGCATTTATATCGGGGACGAAGGCAGAATTCAACAGGTACTTTTAAACCTATTAAGCAACGCTATTAAGTTCACCGGTTCCGGCGGAAAGGTTTTACTAGGCGTCAAAGCCGCCGGAGAGGATTCGCAATCTCGAATATTAGAATTTTGGGTGGAAGATACGGGCGTAGGGATCGCCTCCGACAAGGCCACGGACCTCTTTGAACCTTTCGTCCAGGCGGATTCTTCCGTTTTTCGGAATTACGGCGGAAGCGGACTGGGACTGACCATCTCCAAAAAGTTAGTCGAATTGATGGGAGGAAGCATTCGAGTCATAAGCCAAATCGGTAAAGGATCGAAATTCACTTTTTTGCTTCCGTTCCCTCAGGAGGATGGGGACGTTTCCGAAATCACCGAGGAAAAATCGACTTATCTTTCATTTATACCTAAAAGGATTTTATTAGTGGAGGATAGGGAACCTTCCCGAACCATCGCAAAAAAAACATTAGAAAATATGAATATGACAGTAAGTGTGGCTTGTAACGGAAAGGACGCTTTATTCAGATTGACTAACGAAATCTACGACTTGGCCTTGATCGATATAGAGATGCCCGAGTTAAGCGGGATAGAAGTGGTTCGTTCCCTGAAAGAACAGGGAGGAAAGCTCCCGATTTTGGTAGCATGGACGGCCCATGCTCTCCCAGGAGCGGAAGCGGTTTTTCAATCCACGGGATTCGACGCTTACCTACACAAACCTTCTTTGCGACGGGACTGGGAACGACTTTTGAAAACCTATTTTCCGCAGTGAGTTTCGAAAGATATGCTCCTCAATCGAAAGAAAATCGGTTTTTTAATCGTATTACTTTTAACGTTATTTTTCGGAAACGTAACGGCCTGCAATAACGGTAAACAGAATTGTCACCGAGAAGTCCAAAAGGACGTAGATGTTACCCGAAGTTTAGAAATTGCCTGCGCCCTCAATCCATCCGATAGAAATCTCTGCAATATAGCCCTAATCCAAGCTACGATTCCGTATCAATGCTTTTCCCCCCATTGAGAGGATGGAGATCGAAAGTTCGGAAGATATATTATAAAAATATAAAATTAAAAATCTTCGAACGGAAGTTTGTTTTTCTTCGCATTATTGCATTCTTTGCAAGCGGGAACCAAATTCGCCTTAACGGATTTTCCTCCCTTGGCGAGAGGAATTAGATGATCCATCGTCAGCTCTTCGGGAGGGAATTTTTTCCGGCAATAGTAGCAAATTCCGTCCGCTTTTTTCTTTTTCCACCACGGGGTTTTACGGAGATCTTTTGCAATTTGTCGTTGCTTGCGAATTTCTTCTTCGCTGACCCATAGAATCGGCTCGTCCGGAAGGAAAGATTCACCTGACATTTTATTGGAAGGATATCCAATCCGAGCCGGGACCGGACCAAGAAAGCCTAAGATTCGAGGACAAGGAACGAGCGGAGACTCCCGCGCGAATTCCGGCGGCAGTGATCAGCACGGTATCCCCTTTTTTCAACTCCAACTCCCCGTCGATCGAACATCGACCTTCCAAAACCATTAAAATGTGAAAGACCGGTTCCATCGAAAAAGAAGGAAGAATGAATTCCGAAGGACTTTCAATTTCCAAGATTTCCATTCTGAATTTATCGTTTGCCGTAAGCAAAAGACGCTTTCCATGTTTCCAAGTCAATGCTTGCGAAGACAGTTTGTCGCCGGAATCCGGCCCGGAATAATCCAATACGTCCAAAGCTTTCTTTAAATGTAATTCTCTGGGCCGGCCGTAATCGTAAACTCTGTAGGTCGAGTCGGAGGATTGCTGAACTTCCATCAATAAGATTCCGCTCCCGATGGCGTGTATTTTCCCCGGATTCAATAAGAACGAGTCCAATTCCTTTACCGGAATCACGTTTAAAATTTCTTCGGCTCGATTTTCCGAGATCAAAGTTTCGAATTCTTCACGATTCGTTAATTTAGAAAAACCGCAAACTAGTTTTGAATTCGAATCGGCTTGCAGGACAGTCCAGGCTTCCTTTTTTCCGGAACTTTGCGGATCGAATTTATCGGCATACTCGTCGTTCGGATGCACTTGAACGGATAATTTCTCCTTGGCATCGATCAATTTTATCAGGAGAGGAAATGTCCGCCCTACAAACGGTTTTCCTAGAATTTCTTCGGTGTTGGACGTATAAACGGTTCGGAACGTGCGACCCGAGTCCGGACCGGCATCTATGATGGAAAGGTCCTCCCCGTAATCGGAAATTTCCCAGGATTCTCCGATTTCCCCTTCGGGCAGATTTCTACCCAAAACGGTTTCCAGTTTACGGCCTCCCCAAACTTTCTCCTTGTATATCGGTCGGAATTTCAGAACCTTCTGCATACGCCTATTTTTTATCGCCCTTATAGAGTTCAATTTTAACTTTTAAGTGTCTCTTTTTGAAATGGGTGAAAGCGTCCGGGCGAAACCTGGATAGATCCAGCGTGTAAATCCTTCCCGGAACGAGAGTGTCCGGTCCTGAGCTCCATTTTAAATAACGAAAGCTCTTGTACGTTCCTTTTCCGTTACAGGATCCGCAATTCAAATCGGAGCCTCTGCATTCCGGACATAAAACGCGTACGACTAAAGGAATCTCGGCCAGAATCTTACCCGATAATTCCTCGTCCTTCAAACGTAGACAGATATCATGATAAATTCCGGTATATCTTCTACGATCTCGATTCCGAATTCCGACTCGGAGCAAACCTCGCTTGGCAAACTCGACTGCCTGCGCGGAAAATACGATTCTAGACGGGGGAATTAGGAAGGTTTGCAAGGAACGCCGAGTTGTCGCTTCCTCGTGACGTGCGCGCAATTCGGAGTCAAAACGACTTCGCTCGTCGGGTTTGATGAGAATCTGGTACGAGCGTACGATCTTTAAAAAAACTTCAGAAGAACCCGTGACGCCGTTATCAGGATGGAAGACTTTGGCCAATTTTCGAAACCTGGCCTTGATCACTTCCATCTCGGCGTCGCTTGCTACTCCGAGAATTCGATAATGGTCGATCCAAATTGCGTCCATCCGTTCGACCTAATTTCGATCCATTCCCGATCGAAACGCAAAAGAATACTTATTTCGATTGAAATTCCTGGAAAGATCCGCCTTGATCCAAACCTTCCAGCATGGTATCAACGTCGTTCCTGTCCGCTTGGATGGTTCCTTCCACATACTTTCCGATTGCTTGAACGACTTCCGCCAAATTATTTCTGTACGACCGTACCAATTTTACTCTTTGGTTGGGATTTCTAATATTAGACAAATTATACGACTCTTCCTGGGTTCCCGCATCCGTTTTTTTCTGCACGAGCAAAACTATACTGGCAGGGTCCGAGGCCGGAATATTCTCGTTCTTTAGTTCGCCGATTTCCTCGTTTACGGGTCGGAGTTTCGTAACCAGGGATTTCCGTGTGATAAACCGAATTCCTTCCAGCTTCAATGCCCCTTGCCCGCCGGAAACTTTTAGATAAAACTTTTTATCAAAGAGATATTTTTCTCGGCTCGGAAATTCAACCAATTCCGAGGCGGGGACAAATTGGAAATATTCGTTGTTAATGATCTTCTTTCTCTTATTCAGAAAAGAGAGAAACCCTTCGATCAGTTTATGAAAATCTTTGATATCTTTCGTAAGCCCTTCCATGTCTTTTACATGAGTGGGTTCGAATGGGAGAATTTTGATCTGACCATCCGGCGCGATGTCTTGTGCGAAGACGGAAGCGGAGAATAAAAAAAATAAAATGACGGAGGACGCTACTTTCTTCATGAGTTCAGAATCCGAATGTTCCCTCAATACTAATGTCGTCCTTTATCTCAAAAAGCCCGGTTTTTTCCTAAAAATTCGTTGAATTCAGGCCGGATTCTACGAAAAGGGAAGGGATCGATATGGAAATCAGCATCAGAAAATCTGGCGAAACGAACGTAATCGGCTTATCGGGCAGTTTGGACATTTACACGTCCATCGATCTGAAAAACTTTTTCGAACAAAATATAGACCGAATTAACAATAACGTAGTAATTAATCTCGAAAAATTGAATTACATCGATTCTTCCGGCATCGGGATGTTGATCAAACAACTCAATTATGTCCAAGAATTGAACGGTAAATTTTTTATCGCGAATATGAAACCCGCGATCGAGAAAGTATTTAAAGTCGCCGGACTGACTTCTTATTTTCAAACCTTATCCGAATCCGAGTTTATCGCCAAGTATCCGTAAATTATGTCCCGGCCGCCTAAAGATTGATTTGCGAATCATTGATTCGGTCGACACGAGAAAGCATTCGATTCTTCTTAAGGCTTATTTCGGTAGTTCGAATCCTGGATGTTTCTTACAGTCGAGAATAGGACAAAAAAACGTCCCAGATCCCCCAAAAACGACCCTTATCTCCGCTGACCGGCTCAAGTCTCAATCGTAAACGTCCGTCGATTAATTCCGAAGGATCTACCGAGATTCGGACCGGAGGAGCCGGCGAATATAAAGACCGAATGTATAAGGCATGATCCGGAAATCTCACCTGCGCCTTCTCGATTCCGTTTACGAAAATTCGGAGTTCCTTCCTAGGGAGTTCGGCGGCGCTTTCCGTGCGATCAAACAAGGTAAGGTCGAAATAGACGTAGATGGTATCTTTTCGGTCCGGGTCCGCGACCAGAAGAATATCCAGGCCTTCTTCCGGAATCATTCTGCATTGGTTATCGAATAGAACACCGGTCCCGGCTCCGGGTGCAGGATCTTTGCGATCGGGGGCCAATTTTAATCCGTTGTGAAGGGCCCATACGGATAATTCCGGGTAGGTTCGATAGTCCTCGGAGATATACGGTTCGCCTCCCATCGGCTTTGAAAAATTCTCGTAATTTTTCGTTTTCCGATTTTCCTCGCTAGCCGGACCCTGGCTCGGAGTGACAAGGAATAGAGATAAAAAAAGTGCAAGCCGGATCCGATACATCCTGTTTATACTATCGACCGTCCATCCGGAGGAAACTTGAAAATTCTTAGGAGCCTAGAGAACTTACGGGAAACTTTACAAGGTCCCACCGTCCTGACTCTTGGAAATTTCGACGGAATTCACTTGGGTCACCAGGCCCTGCTTGAAAGAACGAAAGAAATTTCGATCGAAAAAGGACTTCCATCGGTCGTGATTACTTATTATCCGAACCCCGCATTAGTCCTCGGTAAAGATAAGGACCTAAGAAGTCTGACGACTCAATCGGATAAAGAATCCTTAATCGAATCGTTCGGCATCGACTGGTTGATCATCGCGCCTTTTACGGTGGAATTAGCCGGAATGGAGGCGGAAGATTTCCTGAAAACCATTCTGATAGATGAATTAAACGCGAAGGCGATTCTGATCGGCTTCAATCATTGCTTCGGCAAAGCGAGACGCGGAAACTATGAATTGTTAAGGGAATACGCCCATCAGTACGGTTACGAACTTGAAAAACTCGACCCCGTTTATCTAGGTGATACTAAACTTTCCAGTTCTTATATTCGTTCCCTTTTGCGAGACGGCGATGTTGCGAATGCGGAAGAATGTTTGGGTCGAGAGTTCTCCGTATCCGGGCAAGTCGTAGAAGGACATAAACGCGGACGTAAGATCGGATTTCCCACGGCCAACGTCAAGCCCACTCCCGAGTTGATTTTGCCCGGAATCGGCGTCTATGCCGGGAAAACGGAGATAGACGGAAAATATTATGATTCTATGATTAATATAGGTAATAACCCGACGTTCGGCGACGAACAGCTCAGTTTGGAAAGCCATATTTTCGATTTTTCGGGCAACTTATACGGTAAAACCGTCCGGATTCTTTTTTCGCGAAGAATTCGTTCGGAAATTAAATTCTCCGGCGTAGAAGCCTTAATTGCCCAGCTAAAACAAGACGAAGTGATGTCTAGAAAGATACTTTCCGAATATTGACTTTCGTCTTTTTCTTCAATAGGTTTCGGAATTTCCCAAGCTTTTCGGGAAAAAAAAACCGCCGAATAAGGGTATTGCAGGGCGCCCGAGAAGAACCCCTTCTAAATCGTTCGGGGGAGTATAACGTAATATATTCGTAAATAATTCTATCGGAATATGTTCCTGCCAATCGGGTACTTTTTTATAAAATCGATCCCAAGTTAAGATCTCATCCTCGTTTAGTTCCAGATCGATACTCCGCTCTTCTCGATCGACTCTCCTAAACCAGGACACCATTTCGTTTAATAATTCGGACTTGGTCAAAATGGGAACTCCATCCGGTATTCGAATAGCATAATTAGGTTCGTATTCGCGTAGGCATTTGGCATTCGAGCAGATTATGGTATGAATTTCCTCGTGGTAGGCCGCCCAGTCGCGCAGCCGGCCCCTATTTTTCTGCCAGAGAATCGGCGTCCGCTCTCCGCAATCAGGACAAATACAAACGGGAATAAAAGAAACGCCCTTGAGAGACAGAATCGGGTCTTCGACATGGATTAAATCGGAATCGGAAGACATTAGATATGGTGAATGTTTCTCGGAATCGATAGGTTCAGCTTTCTTTTTTGCCGAATTCCGCCTATCCTCATTACTCATATTCAATGCCGTTAAACGACCTTAATCTAAAACAAAAGACGCCTAACGCAATTCATTTTTAGCTTTTTCCGGATCGAAATACATCCCGAGAAGTCTCCGTTTAAGCCGTCTTTTTTAGCGGAAAACAACCCCGCCGAGTCACCAGAAGGGATTGATTTCCGAATCCGATCCGGGGACGATGCCTTTGGCAAAGCCGGTTTATGAATCATTATTTATTTCTTCCGATTTCTGCCTTAATCATCAATAGTCTGCTAATTTCCTACGTCTTTGCCCGGAGATTTAGAAGCTCGGTCATCGGCGATTTCCTGCGATTTACCCTATTTCTGGATCTCTGGCTCGTTTCTTATATCCTATATTGGTCCTTGTTGCCCGCCGAGTGGATGACCTTGATTTTTAAGCTGACCTGCTTTACTTGGATACCCACGGGACTACTTTATTTAGAAGTTATATATAAATTTCTAAATTTGCCTTCGAAGCGGGTTTTATATTTTTTCAGATTCTTAGTTCTCTTATCGATCCTCATCACGACGTCTACGGACTGGGTAATTAAGGGTTCCGTTCTCTACGATTGGGGATACGAATTGGAGCCGAATTGGCTTTTTTTACCGATGAGTGCCGTGGCCATCAGTGCTCCGGCTTATTCGGGACTTTTGCTGATCCTGGTAGAGCGATTTAGGACCGATAACGAAACGATACGTAAGCAATTGGACCTTTTGATAATCGGTTCAATAATCGCATTTTCCTTAAGCGTTTATACGGAACTATTAAACCTAGACGAAAACGGCAGGTTCTTATCCCCTCCGTTGACTCCCGTCTCCGTAACAATCCAAGCCCTTTTTATTTTTTTAGCGATTACTAGATACGGATTTCTAAACATCAGTTTGGAAAGAATCGCCGTAGAACTATTTCGGGATATTCATGACGGAATCATTTTGGTGAAGAAAAACGGAGAGTTCTTTTTCGCCAATCAATCGGCATTACGCTTGCTTCCGACTCCCCCTTCTCAAAACGGTTTTTTCGATCCGAATCAATATTTCGTAAACTTCCATGAGGAGACGGATTCGCACCCCAGAGAATTTCGACTTTCGGGCTCCGGGCGGCAAGTTTTTGTGGAATTGACCAAATCCTCCATCCGTATTTCGGAGGAAGAATCGGGAACCCTATACTTATTACGCGACGTGACGGAAAGAAAAATCTCCCAAGAAAAGATTCATCAACTCTATTCTCATATCGTTAACGATCTGGAGATTGCAAGAGTGACGCAATCGTCGATAATCACTCAAAAATTTCCGGACAAAGAATCGCATCGAATTCATTCGTTCTTTCAGCCGATCGAGAAGGTCGGAGGAGATATGCTTCGCGTGATCGAGCATCCGTCAGGGAGAGTCGATATCTTATTTGCCGACGTATCCGGACACGGGATCGCTTCCGCGATGGTAGGGGGAATGCTTTCCATTACGTTTCAGATAATATCACAAAAGCTTCTGTCTCCCAAGGACAGTTTATTTGAAATCCATAATATTCTATCTAAACTGGTTCTGCATCACCATATTTCCGCAGTATTTGCGAGCCTTTATCCCGACGAGAATCGCCTGGATTTTTCATATGCCGGGCATCATCCGATTCTTATCCTTAGGAACGGGGAGGTGATATCACTGGAAGGCGAAGGTAGAATCATACTTGCCGTGAGGGAATTATTACTGAATGATTATACCTTCCGGTTATGCCCTAAGGATAGGATCGTTTTTTATTCCGACGGATTATTCGAAGTCAAGAACGTTGTAGGCGAGATTTTAGGGTACGAAATATTTTTAGATTGGCTAAAAGAAATGGCCTCACGGGATACTCTGTCGCTACTCGAAGCATCGAAAAGAAAAGCCCTCGATTTTGGCCAAGGAAAGCATAACGACGATTTAGCAATGCTCGTCATCGAAGTAGGCGAACGGTGAACCCTTATCTCCTAATTCCTCTATTTGCTCTCTTCTTAAATTTGTACTTATTTATTTATGTCATTGCCTTAAAGGGAAGACATAAAGTAGTCAACTTTTATCTTCTTTATTCGGCGGATTTAAGCTTTTGGATCGTTTCGACGATCCTGTATTGGTCGTTTCTCCCTATAACTTGGGTGACTTGGGTTATGAGAGCCACATCCATTTCTTGGTTACTTTCGGGGACTCTATTTTTAGAATTCGTATTCTCCTTTTTATCAAAAAATCCTAATATTATTTTATATTTATTCCGGGGGCTTTCCATAGCGATCTTCCCTATTGCCCTTACGACGGATTGGATTGTTGCGGGAGCGGAACGAAAATACTGGGGGGATATTATTTCGCCGGGCATTTTTTACGTCACTAGTCTAAACCTATTGATTATCGCTCCCGCCATTTATGCGGTGTTTTTACTTTTCGTCGGATCTCGGGGAAAGGCCTCTGCGCTGCGCAAGCAATGCTTTCTGCTTTCTACAGGTACTCTCTTATCTTCGTTGCTGGGTTATCTCACTACGATTCTACCCCGGATTCTTTTGGACGGGAATCTGAGTTTTCCGCCTCTAAGTGGTAGCGCTTCCGTAATCCAATCCGTTTGTATATTCATCGCAATCGCCAAATACGGATTTTTGGAAATCAGATTGGAACGAATCGCATTACAACTTTATTCCAAGCTGAGAGAGGGCGTAATACTCCTTTCTCAAAATGGGGACCTCCTCTACTGGAACCAAAGCGCTCGCGAAATGTTAGGTCTTCCTGCAAGCGGTCCACCGCCCGAAAAATTGGATTTATCCTCTTATTTGGAGGACTTCCCCTTCCAACCTTTCGCGAGAATGGACTTTCGAAGCAAGATACCGAAAGCATCCGCTCAGGTAAATGCACTCGACGTTATGCTTCCTCCATCTCGGACCAGATTTTTGGAGGTTTCTTGCTCGGAAATTCCTTTATCAGGGAGGGATAAGGGACATGTCTTTATTTTGCGGGATGTTACCGATAAGAAAGAAGCTTCGGAGAAAATCAGCCTACTTTATTCGAGAGTGATTAAAGATCTGGACATCGCGAGGGAGGTTCAGAATACGATCACAGCCCGATCGTTTCCCGAATCCGATAAGTATAAAGTTTATTCCTATTTTCGTCCTTACGATCGAGTCGGCGGAGACGTACTAAATTGTTCCGAAACGCAGGACGGCTGTATCGAAGTTTTGTTCGCGGACGTATCCGGACACGGGATTTCTTCCGCTATGGTTGCGGCCATGGCCTCGATCGCGTTCAGCGTCGTCTCCCAAAGGGGATCCCCACCGAAGGAAGGTCTTTTATTTACGAACGATTTGCTTACATCGGTGGTAACTCAGCATTTCATATCGGCCGTATATCTGAAGTACGACCCATCCTCGAGAATCCTTGAATATAGTTACGCAGGGCACCATCCCGGCTTGCTCCTTAGAAACGGGGAAACCCAGGAAATCCCCGGAAAGGGAGGCGTATTATTGGCCGTGGAAACTCCTATATTAGAAGAATATAAAATACTATTGAAACCGGGAGATCGGGTTTTATTTTATTCGGACGGATTATTCGAAGTTCGAGGATCGAAAGGCATCCCTATGGGAAACGCCACTCTAATAGAGGCCGTTCGGAAATTGTCGTTCCAGGACTCGGAAAACCTAATCCGCTCGTTGGTTTCCTATTCCGAGTCCTTCGGAGACGGGGTTATGACGGACGATTTAACGCTCTTCTGCCTGGAAATTAACGGTTAACCCTCGAGTTCACACTACGGTTAACCGCCAGCTTTAAACGGACAGCGAATCCGCCTGCTCTTTTACCTTTTCCAAAAACGGAAGCAACTCGTCGATTGCGGTAGGAATTTCATATTCTATAATATCGCCTGCGCGTATGATATCCTTTTCCTCCAGAGCTACCGCTACGCTTGCCAAAGTATCGTTCAATTCGTTGGTTTTTTCCTCGAACGATTTACCGGATATAAATAGATCCGCATAATTCAATCCCGGCAATTTTTGACGAAGCGTAATGAAAGAAGTCAATAATACGTTAATTTGCGAAACCGATTGCGTGAGCAGATGGGTGGCGACCTCGTCTCTGCCTGCCTGATAATTTTCGTTTACTTTCACGAAACTTCGCTTCAATGAGGGAACTGCTTTAATGAAGGTGTTCAATATTTCGCGAAGAGTAGGAAGATCCAAATCCAAGACGGAAGCACGTGCGATCAGGTCCATCGTAAAAAGCTTAAGGTCACGAAGGTTTTCTAAAAACTCCTCTATCGCGCCGACCCCGTCCAGTTTTCCCGCTCTTTGAATCAACGAACTCAGAATTTCCTCGACGTTGCTTCCCGTTCCCATAGGTTTAATATGGTCGTATCTGAGTTTTAACATTCTACCGGCCGAGCGAAGGAGCGAGTTAATCCAACCGACGCCGTCCACGAGTTCCTTCGATTCTTTTTCGGTCAAACTGTCACGACCCAGGAGAGTGGTTCCGACCTTATCCACGTAAGCGTCGAGCTCGTTCAACGAACTGAGCAGAATATCCAATTCCTCTCCCACATAGAATTCCATCCTGGATGCGGAATCGATCGATTTCATTTTCATCTTATCCGAATGAAATTCTTCCCCGTCCACAAGGCATGATAAAAGAAATTTACCGTTCGATTCTATCCAACGTCCGACTGCGTCAAAAATCTCTCCGAGATTTTTTTCGTTTTCCATTGCACTTTCAAGTCTTTGTTCGTTAACGAATATTTCCACGGTCACTCCTCCGTTTCTATTATGAATTCTTTATTTTCCGTCATCGCCGCCATGACCTCGAGAGAGATTATTATTCAGGTAGGATCCTACGGCCTTATTCTTTCCTACCCCCTGTTCCATGTACAGAAACTTTTCTTTTAATTTCTTTTCGTAACTGGATAAATGAGATTCGAAGTTCTTAATTTTCTTATTATTATCAGCGAATTGCTCTTCCAAAAGCTTGATTTTACTCGTAACCAAGCCTCCCGCAAATTGAGTGTACGGCTTTAGGTGTTCTACGAGGTTTACGCCTACGCCCGTATCCATTCTGGAATCCGAATTATTATCTTGGGCGAAAAGATGCCTTACTGCGTCCGGATTTTCGGATAATTTCTGGGACAATTTTTGCTCGTCGACCTGCAGGAAACCTTCCTGAATATCCGCCCACTTGCTTCCAACCGATCCGGTAGAGACTCCGATATCCGTCAGCATACGAATTTCCGAGCCTGCCAACGGCGAAAAGGAGGACGTCGTCACGGTCTTCATTCCGGCAACCAATCTAACGATCGAATTCTCGCCTGCAAGAATTCCCGTTTTCGTTTTCCCTTCCCAAAATGATCGACTAATATCCGGATCTTCCCCCTTACCGTCGGAAACCGCGCCTTCCCGATCCACCGCAGTCGCTTCCTTGGAATACTTTAAAACATTATTATATGCTTCCACGAATTCCTTGATCATCTTGATTCCCTTCTGGGAATCCACTTTGATATCGACGGCGATCGGCCCTTCGCTTTTCTTATGCAAATTCAGATTGATTCCGTCCAGAACGTCGGTTAAACCGTCGTTCTTGGGACGAGTCACCTCGATACCGTCTACCGTAAACAGAGCGTCTTTTGCATCGACGATCGTTTTGGCCGGTTTTGCTCCCTTAAACTCCGACGGAATCACAAGACTAAAATCCGAAAATTCCTTCTCTTTGCCCGTTTGATTGACCAGAATGATATCGCGAATCTTCTTACCGTCCAGCGCGGACTTTAAGACGATTTTGATCTTTCCTTCTTTATGCACCGCCGTGTCTAAAAAAATCTTCTCTTGTTCATCGACTTCGTAAATTACTCCGAGGGAGATCATTTCCCCCTCCGCAAGCGGCTCCGATAAAGTAACTTCGATTCTGGAACCTTTCTTAGCTTCCTTGGCATCGGTATGAAATTTGAACGCTTGCTTGGAACCTAGTTTGACTTTTGCGGGTTCCTTCCCGGAAGGATCGGTAATGAAGGACGGCTTAGCATCCTTATCCATGGAATATTTTTCCGGTTGGAAAACGTTAGTCTGTAAAGGATCCAAAGCGATCGGAAAAACTTTAGGAGGTTCCTGAGGCAGCATTCCTTCGACCAGCCCGGCCGCCTTCAGCACACCGTTCGGATCGTCGAATTTAAGCAAATTCTCCTTTCCGGATTGAGAAGCCGTTAAAGTAAGGACGGTCTTATCCTGGTCTACTTTTACGAGAGCCGGCTGAGCCAAACCCGCCGCACCGGTGCGAATCATGATCGAAAGGTCGCGTATTGTTCCTCCGGAGAAATCGATTTCCTTTTCGTTCTCGCCTGAAAATATCTTAAATATTCCGGCAGGAATCTTTCTTTCGGTATCGATCGGTTCGCTGGATACCTGATGGAAAGTTGCCAATTCTTTAATATCGATCTTTCTCTTTCCGCTTGCGGCAGAACGCGAAGCGTCACCGGTGATAACCCCTTCGGGCTCGGAGACGATCGACTTCGTCGCGAAGGGAGCGGTAAAAGAAGTAATTTCCCGAGTCTTATTTTGCAGCTCGGTCGTAAGTATTTTGAGGTCGTTCCATGCTTTGACCTGCGCTTTATTATAACTATTCTGCCTTTCCAAACGACGGATCGGCTTCGCTTCCAATTCCACAAGCTTCTTGACGATCTGGTTCGTGTCTTGGCCGGAACTAAGTCCAGGAATAGTAAAGGCGGGCATGGTCCCCTCCTCTTATTTCCATCGGTCGTTTTCAAAAAAGCATAAGCTTTTAGAGCAGGAAATAGGAAGAATCCGGGAGCTTTCTTTGCGCCGTTAAAGAATATTATAGAAATAAGTAAAGGGACATAAAACGATCCTTGATCCGTTCAAAATAGTTCGTGCGCTCTCACATAATGGAAATCGTATACGTTACGGTTGCGCCGCCGGGAACGACCAATTCGTAACACCGATAACTTCCCGAACTCGTCATTACGCTCCCGTTTGAATACGGGGCTTGAACGTTGAATGCATCGAAATTGGAGGATGTATTCACGCTTGCCGGAGTGATCGACGTATTCGGCTTGGCGATATCCAACAACCCGCCGGAACTGCCTGATGGAGAAGAGCTAAAGGTCACCGAATCCGTAGTTCCTCCGCCCATATACTCGAAGTAGAGTATCATTACGTTTGACATTCCATAATAACCGACAGGATTCATAACGGTGGCGGTTTTTGGCGTTCCCTTCGCTAACATGCTCTGGCTGTAACAGGGTCCGGTTCCTACGGGAGATATTCCGCCGGCCAAGGCTACGGCCAAAAGATACCCGGGATCGCTACTTTTACTACTATAGGAGGAATTATAGCAATTATTAAGGAAAAACGCTCCCGAAAGGACGCAGAGAAAAAGAGGAAACTTTACGAAGAAACTTTGCGATTTCATATATAGGTTCTCCAAGATATTACGGGCAGGAGGAATATCTCCGCCCATTTGCCAAATCCAATTCGGCAGGAATTCCTTGAAAACTAATTTGAAAAGCGTCCGTTCCGGATTTAGTATCGATCGTTCGTCTAATCGATCGCCGAAGAGCAATCGGTTAGGCGACCTTATACCAAGAACCGAATATTCAATATACTTAAAGTAGAATAGTGCGTATTCTTAAAACGGGAAGTGACTCGGAACGAATTCCCGAACATTACCGGGAAATCGTAACTTCTTGGAATAAAATCTTAAATGTTCCGCTCGGACTTATTCTTTCCAAGGAAAAGGGTATGGATCCGATCATTGCATACCCTTCCCAACTCGTTGCTCGGGTCGGCTCGGAAGCGCCGTTCTTATGATAAGTCCAATAACGTATTTTGTAATCCGAATCGTAATAAAGTCGATATAGGTCGCCCGGCGTAAATCCGCCTTGTTCCGGATATTTGATCGACAGTCTTCTCAAAGGTCCTTTTCCGTCAGGGCGAGGCTGAGGTCCGTCGTAAGTAAGCGTTACGTCTGAATCCCAAGTCAGATGGAACGGGAAAAGCAACCAATAACTATCGTTGATGAATTTCGCCTCCGTTTCTTTGGATGCGTCGTCTATTTGATTTCGGTTGTATCGAAATTCCTTTTGCCCGTCGAAAAAGGAAACATCTTGGGTTTTAGGAGCCCATGTCCAGGTCCTTCGCACCAATTCCTTTTCCGGAGTCCAAACTACGAAGGTGAACTTCAGCTCGTTCACTTTATCGAAGGAACTCCCACCATGAGCCAAGAATATCTTGTGAGCTACCGTTTCCGGCGAGACTGCGCATCCGAGCGAGAGTACGGCTAAGAACCAAACCAGATACAGAAGTCGAATATTCATGACTTTAGGCTACTTTAGCGGAAGAGACTTTTACGCGCAATTTGGCTTTCAGGCCCTCCGTAAACGCCAAACTATCCAGGCAATAATCTTCAACCTGATCAAGTCGTTCGGATCTTAATTCCTCCGGCGTACGCAATGTGGATTTATAAAAAAGTAGTCCCGACAATAACCTTGCGGTCGCCCAAACGATTTCATCCGCAATTTCCTCCCGCTCTTCGCCGGATGGAAGTTCTTTATATAAACCTAATATATCTTTGTATCCGTCCCAGACTTCCGACAAAGTTTTGACTTCGTCGGTCGCGAAATGGTTCCATTCGTTTTCGACGTATTCGCGCAGAAAACCGTGAGCCGCCATTCCGGTCACTATGCCGCCGATTGCAGCATTCACTTGAATTTGAGAAGTTCCGTCGTAGATGGTCGTTATTCTAGAATCCCTGTATATTCTGGAAACGTCATAATCCTCCGTAAATCCCGCTCCTCCGTGCAACTGTACGCCGTCTCCCGCTACCCGGACGCAGGTTTCCGAACAATAAAATTTGGAAATAGGTGTCATTAGTCCGGCAAGTCTTTCCCAATATTTTAAAACTACGTCGGATTTCAGGTCCCGTTCCGACGCCCCTTTCTCTCTCAGGTGTTCGCCTCTAAAATAATACAAATCCATACTGCGAGCGCATTCCATGACAAGGCAGCGCATCGCCATCGTCTCTCTCTCCATTTTTCTCAAGATCTTACGAACCGCGGGAATCTCCGATATCGGTCTTCCGAATTGAATGCGTTCCGAAGCGTATTTTTGTGTTTCGGATAACGCAGCTTGCGCGATACCGACGCCCTGCTGAGCTATGCCGACTCTTGCACCGTTCAACATCCCCATTGTATGCTTAATTAAACCGTGCCCTTCTTCTCCGATCAAGATCCCCGGGGTATTTTCCAAAACCACTTCGCAAGTCGGAGAACAATGTAACCCCATCTTCTTTTCGATCCCGGCGATTTGAACGTCTTTCGATTGGACTAAAAAGAAAGATAACCCTCTCGCTCCGCTACCGGGATTTCCGGTTCTCGCCAATAAGAGTAGAATCGCGGGAATTTCTCCCGTTCCGCATCCGTGAGTGATAAAACGCTTCGTTCCGCTCAAAAGATACGTATTTCCTTCCTTCCGGATCGCACGGGTTCTCAGGCCTGGAAGATCGGAACCGTGATCCGGTTCGGTTAACCCCATTGCACATGCGAATTCGCCGGCGGCAAGTCTAGGGAGCCAGGCCTCTTTTAACTCTTCGCTTCCGTTTTTCTCTATAATTTCGGCAAGATTCACGCAACCGATCGCTATACAAACCGACGCGTCCACTCTGTAAAGAATCTCCCCGAAAAAGGCCCTGACGGTCCAAGGAATTCCCAAACCGCCGTATTTTCTGGAAAACCCCGTCGGCTGGAGTCCTGCGTCACGCGCCTTTCTAACGATTTCCAGCATTTTTTCGGGAAATATGACCTGCCCGCCTTCGTATTTCAATCCGACTTTATCCAGTTCCGAAACGTACGGCGCGATTTCCTTACCGGCAAATTCGCCGACCGAATCCAACAAAGTTCTGTAATATTCCAACGCCTCGTCGTAAGAAGATGGCGCGGTTACGAATCGCTCGTCTCCGGCTTTGTATTTTTCCGCGTCCGCAAAACCGTTTTCGTAGGAATCGACGATCTCCTTCCAAGCAATGAGATGATCGAAATGCAATCGGAGGTCCGGAACGTCGTTAAAGTAATTATTTTGGAGCATATGAATGAGATCCTTGTGACTCATCAGTATGTTCCGCTTCATAGTTCGGTCAATCCGTTTTCGAAATAGTCTATTTTCCCGTATAAGCTAAAATAAACGCATGTTCGGTTAAACGAAGAAGGATTCATTTGACCGTCCAACTAAAAGTCCTTCGCTAGGCTCGAAGGACTTCCTTTAATAAAGAGAACCGATTGCGAAAACAGGCGCGATCGAAAAAGCGCCTAGCTATTTAACGTGCCGGTGATTATGCAGATGCTTTTCACAATATTCATGATCCGCACATTCCACACAGTATCGGAAGTCCATTTGCGGATCATCCTTCTCGGTAATACCGCATACGAAACATTTATGAACCGTCGGAAGAGAATCGACTTTGACCGATTTCATTTGAGTTCTAACGTTCCCTTTGAGATCGCGCCATATATCCTTTCCATAAAATAGAATTAAATTGGAGAGACCGATCAAAATGCCGAGTAACGGAAAGGCGGAACCTGTGATCATCACGTACGTGATTCGGGTATAAAGCATGATTCCGGCCACCAAGAAACCCAACCATTTGATTCGAACCGGAACGATAAAGAATATGTAAATCTGCATATTCGGGTGTCGATATGCAACCGCGAGAAACAGACATTCATAAAATAAGCTGGAGTCTACGGCAAGAGGTACGTACAAAGAGAAGATCGCTCCTGCAGTGATTTGTACCGCGCCTAACCACAGATACGTATTAAAGCGAGGAACGCCCAAGTCCTCCTCTAAGATTTTACCCATAAAAAAGAACACATAAACGTAAAAGATCAAACCGATCCACGGGTTTCCGAAAAAGCTGGAGTTTACTTTGAATACGTAAAGAAGGATGCTGGCCCAATCTTTTTCTTTTAGAGTTAAGGGAGTGATATTCCCGAAATCCGAATCAAAAAGTAAAGAATAAGCGCTCACGATCGCAGTAATTGCGGCAAAGTAACCGGTTAAGTTTTCAATGTGGAAATTTTGTGAGAAGTTTTGTAGGAAACGCTTCAATGGAAAAAAGAAATCCTTTGCTGAAAGTGCAAAATCTAAACGAGCGAATACTTTCAGTCTCTTCTTATATCGTATGAGTTTGGAAAGACGTATCGTCAACCAATTAAACCGATTTAATCGGAACCCGATATCGCAATCCCGGAGTCGGTCAAAACCACTTTATGAACCCGAATGATAGATCGGATTCCAAGGGATATCGGTGACGCCGTAATCGAAACCGGATTGAAACAAAGCGGTTGAAATTTGGCTACGATGATGAGTCTGATGATTAAAAAAATGCGTCACTAATAGCCAAACCGGTAACGTCGCTTCTTTGGCATACATAAAGCTATAGAAGGTAAGATCTTGCATTAGAAATTCCGAGGAAACCTCGCCGGCCCAATTCGAGATGGTTTTGTCCAATTCCCGTCTTTTCTCTGCCAGTTCGTCAAAGGAGCTAAAAACTCTTTCCTTAAAATTCGTAATTTGAACGGGCCTTTTTTGTAACCTATCCAACCAGGCTAAATCCATCAAGATTAGATGATTCCAAGTATTGGCGATGGACCCGAAAAATAATTTCTTATCCGCCTCCAATTCTTCCGCCTTTAAACTAGCACAAACGATTAATAATGAATCATTTTGCCACCGATTATATAACGACATCGCCTTGCAATATTCGATTGGAACCATAACGAATCGTGAAATCTAAGCCTCGTAGGTCAATCGATTTCCAAGAAGAAACAATTCGACTCGATCGTTAAGGAATCGTAAGAAATCATAAAGTTAATATAAAAAATCGGTTAAGATTTTTTTAAAAAAGGTTTTGATTTTTTGGAATATTTAGGAAAGTTTATTAGGTCTAATTTCCGATGCTGAGACGAGTTTGCATAAGTCTATTTGTCTTGAGTTTGGCCAATCCGCCTTGCTCGGCCTCTACATGGAAAGACATAGTTCCTCTCTCTAAAGCGCAGCAAATTCCCCGTACGGAAGAATCGTCCAAATTCAAAATTCACGATACGGTCAAAACCGAACTTCTCGCAATCTCGGAATCGGAATCCAATTTTCCGAAAATCGAAACGACGGGGAACGTAACTAGAGTTCCGTTTGCCTCCTTAAAAGCCTTTGAAGATTCGATAAGGAACGTACGGCCCTTCGAATCGAACGATTCTAATTTCTTCACACCTTTAAATACGATACGCATTTTAACCTAAAGTATTTGTTCCCTTTTTTAGTTCGCGAACGTTACTATTAGGAGAATTTATATGCGCAACGTATTTGCTTATTTAGCCGCAGCCTCAATCATCACCGCGACCGCAGTTCCGGCGGCGGAAGTAAACTTTGAAGAAAAGTTATTCGAGCGTATGGCTCGTATCTATGAAGAATTGCTTTCCAGCGAGGAAAGGAAAATAAACGCCAAAGGGATTGCGTTCTTGGTAAGAGAAGCCAAGAAAAGCTCGCAAGAAACGAGAGTCTTGTATGCGAAAGCCCAAACGTTTGCGGAGTTGTTGGAAAAAGCGTCCTCCCGTAGAGACCAGGAATTTCTTTACGGCGAACTTTCATTGACCTTAAGCAACCTCGCGCCTAAATATGCGCTTCACGCTTTTCATTGCCCGACGAGTAGGAAAGGTTGGATTGCTAAAGTTGAAACTGTTCGAAATCCGTATCTTTCGGAAATGCGCGAAATCGGTGAGAGACTGAATTAAAACTCGCAATGAAACTCGGTTCATTACAACCGAGTTTCGTGGATCTATCCATCTTTCTAGAGCGGTTTAATTTCCGACTTTAGTCTCATTGATGCTAAACTTGCCGTTTTCTTAGCGTCGGAAGGCGACTTGACGCCCGCAGCGGTACTTCTAAACAAAGAAGAAAGAAGGATTCCAAGCGTGGCCCAGAAAACCAAATCCGCCGAAACTCACCCTACCGAAAATGGAGTTCACAATTCGAAAGATCCCATCCATTTAGGGAATCCGGACATTTTTTTCGATCGGGAATTATCCTGGATCGATTTTAATCGACGCGTTTTAGAGGAAGCAAACGATCACGATAATCCTCTTTTAGAAAGATTAAAGTTCCTTTGCATTACCGAATCGAATTTGGACGAATTCTATATGGTTCGAGTGGCCGGAATTCGCAACATGCTTGCGGAAGGGAACGACGAAAATAGTCTCAACGGCCAAAGAGCTTCCGAAATTCTTTCCGAGTTATCCAAGAAAGTTCAAGTTTTCGTAAAGGATCAATATGAGACTTTCGATCTTACCCTTCGACAATTGAAGGAAAACGGAATTCATATCATTATCGATCCGAAAGAGCTTAGCGCTTCGGAAATCGAACAGATTCGCCAATATTATAAGGACGATGTTTCTCCGATCCTCACTCCCCTCTCGATCGATCCGTCTCATCCGTTTCCCCATATTCTGAATCGATCGCTGAATCTCGCGATTCTACTCAGTACCGACGACGAAAAAACCGGAATGAAAAAGGACCTATTCGCGGTAGTGCAAGTGCCTTCCGTGCTACCTCGATTTTTTCAACTGAAGAGTCAGGGTAAGGTCCGCAGGTTCTTTCCTTTGGAAGCCATCATTACTCTTCATGTGGACGATTTATTCTACGGGATGGAAGTAAAGGAAATATACCCGTTTAGAATTATCCGGGACGCGGATATCTCGATCGACGAGGAAGCATCGGTGAAGGACCTCCTCATCACGATGAAAAAGGAAATTCGAAATCGTATCTGGGGAGATGCGGTTCGGATGGACATCCATGAGGGGACCTCCCCGTTCGTTAAAAACACTCTCAAAGAACTTTTAGAATTACAAGACAACGAGATGTTCGACGTGCCTTCACTATTGAATTTGAACGACACGATGTATTTCTACGGTTTGGAACATACTTCGAAATTAAAATACCCTTTCTTTCAGCAGAAGCTGACTTTAAAATTCGATTCGCCGGAAAAGATTTTTGAAGCGATCCAAAGAAAGGACAGGCTTCTTCATCATCCCTACCAATCCTTTGCGGCTATCGAAGAGCTTTTGCGAATTTCCAGCGAAGATCCGAAGGTGTTGGGAATCAAAATGACCTTATATAGGACTAGCGGGGATTCGCCGATCATTCAGTATCTTGGACAGGCCGCCGAAAACGGTAAACAAGTTACGGTCCTAGTCGAACTCAAGGCTCGCTTTGACGAAGAGAGAAATATCAAATGGGCGCAAAAGTTGGAAGAACGCGGTGTTCATGTGGTGTACGGCGTCGTCGGCTTAAAGATACATTGCAAAATGCTAATGATAGTCCGAAGGGAAGACGAGCATCTTATGAGATACGTGCATCTGGGCACGGGTAATTATAACTCGACTACGAGTAGATATTATACGGACCTAAGTTTCTTTACCGTTAACAAGGAAATTACCGAAGACGTTGCTACGATATTTAATACCATCACTAGCTACGCCAAAATGCCGCATCTGAATCAGTTGGCGGCCTCTCCGCATAATTTGAAGGCTACTTTCCTGGAACTCATAGAAAAGGAAACCGAAAACGCAAAAGCGGGGAAACCGGCACGGATCGTTTTTAAAATGAATAGCCTAGTGGATCCTCACATTATACTCGCGATGTATAAGGCGAGTCAAGCCGGAGTGATCATAGAGTTAATCATTCGGGGAATCTGCTGCTTGAAACCGGGACTCCCGGGAATTTCCGAGAATATCACCGTAATATCGATCGTAGGAAGATTTCTAGAACACACGCGTATCTATTATTTCTTATCCGGCGGGGAAGAGAGTATATTTCTCGCTTCGGCGGATTGTATGCCTAGAAACTTCGAGCGAAGAATCGAAGTCTTATTTCCGATTCTGGACGTAAAGCACAAGGATCGTATTAAAAAAATATTAGACGTTCAATTGAATGACAACGTAAAGGCCCGCATTCTCCACTCGGACGGCGCATATCGCAAGCGAGAGCGATTGCAAGGGGAAAAGGCCGTGGACAGTCAGATAGAGCGTATGAATTTTGCCGAATAAAAAATGAGCACATTGACACAAGAAAAACGCGCGCAACTAAAGACCCTCGTCGGAGAGGAAAAAGTATTCTTTCGAGACGAGGATAAAATGGATCAGGCTACATTCTTATCCTTCGGAACCGATCGAACGAAGGTGTATCCGCCGAATTTCGATATTCTTGTTTTTCCCAAAAATACCGGAGAAGTAGCGCAATTAGTGAAATTCGCGTACGATAACGATCTGAAAATCGTTCCTTCGGGTGGACGCACCGGCTACGCCGGAGGTGCCGTCGCGAGAAACGGAGAAATCGTCATCTCCTTGGTAAAAATGGATCAGGTTTTGGATTTCGATCCTTTCTTCGGGTCCTTAAAAGTGCAGGCGGGCATGATTACCAAGAACCTTCATAAAGAAGCGGAGGACCGAGGTTTTTATTTTCCCGTAGACTTCTCTTCCACGGGTTCTTCTCATATCGGCGGTAATATCGCGACTAACGCCGGCGGTGTTCGAGTCGTACATTACGGACTGATCCGTCAATGGGTTTTAGGATTAACCGTCGTGACCGGAACCGGAGAAATTCTGGAGTTCAACGGGGAAATTCTCAAAAATAATACCGGCTACGATCTAAAACATCTGTTCATCGGATCGGAAGGGACGCTCGGAATCATTACGGAATGTACGCTGAAATTGACGAGCAAGCCTTCGGACAATCGAGTTCTATTTAGCGCCGTGCCCGACTTTTCCTCCATACTCGAATTATTCAAGGAAACACACGACGTAAAAGTCCCTCTTTTAGCTTTTGAATTTCTTACCCGCTATTGTCTGGAAAAAGTAATCGATCATTTGCATGTTCCCGACCCTTTTCCGGAAAAGAGTCCATATTATGTTTTAATGGAATTCGAAATAACGGATGAAAGGGACGAGGAGAAATTATTCTCCTTCCTGGAGACTGTGGTAGAGAAAGGGTTGGTCTCGGACGGAAGCTTGGCTTCCAATTCCCGCCAGGCGGAAACTTTCTGGAAGTATAGGGAAGGAATCAGCGAATCCATTTCCATCGATTACACCGTTCACAAAAACGATATCTCTCTTCCATTACGAAATATGAATTCTTTTTTAGAGGACATGCAGGCTTTATTGAATAGTAAATATCCCGGATTCGAAATCGCGCTATTCGGCCATATCGGAGACGGTAATTTACATTTGAATATCGTAAAGCCTAAGGGTCTTTCGGATGCGGAGTTTTTTTCGCAGTGTAAAAACGTGGATCCGTCCATGTTCGAATTGCTGCAAAAGCATCATGGCTCCATCAGTGCCGAACACGGAATCGGACTCTTAAAAAGGGATTTTCTGCATTTTTCCAGGACGGATGCCGAACTTGAAATCATGCGACAAATAAAGAAAGCGCTGGATCCAAAAAATCTACTAAACCCGGGGAAAGTTTTGCCTTGAGTCGAAATAAGCGCGGACCTTTTCTTTCCGATGCATTTCGTGCTTTTACCGCTCTGACTTGGATCGTATTCGCGGGTCTTCAGTATAACGACCCCGATCCTCAAGTTTGGATCCCGGCTTATCTATGCGTAACTTTACTTTATTCCGCCGAATGGTTTCCTTATTTTCGAGAACCCGGACCGCGTAATTTGATTTCAGGGATATCAAGAGCCTTGGCCGGAGGTTATTTTCTGTGGGGCATTTATACTTTTTTAGAGGACCCTCGTGCGGATTTCGATTCCGAAATCTTTAGAGAAAGTTTAGGATTAGGACTGTCCTCCCTCTGGCTCTTGATCCTTCCTCTATTTCGAGGACGTGTCGTAAAATGAAGATCAGGCTGGAGGCTTGGCTCTCCATCTTGTTTCTAAGAATCATTTATCTGACAATCCGATGGAAAGAAATTAAAATTCCGAAAACTACCGAAGACTTGTTCCGTAAAAAAGATTCGTTTCTCTTAGCCCTCTGGCATAATCAGATTCCGTACGCAATCGATCTCACCTCTTCTTACTTAGTAAAAAAGAGGGGAATGCGCATCGTACCGCTTGCATCTCGATCGGAGGACGGTGAAATGATCTCTATAGTTTTGGAACATTTCGGCATAGAATCTCGACGAGGTTCGAGTCGAAGAGGAGGCGCCGCGGGATTAAGAGCTCTTGTTAAAGAAGCTATGGACGGCGGAATTTCCTTAATCACTCCGGACGGCCCGACCGGCCCGGTATACGAACTTAAGCCGGGAATCATTCAACTCGCCTCTCTAACCGGCTATCCTGTCATTGCATTTTCCGCCGATTACGATCGGTTTTGGAAGGTAAACAGCTGGGACAGAACTAAAGTTCCGAAACCTTTCTCTACCGCTACGTTTACGTTTACGGAACCTTTCGTTGTCCCTAAACTTAAGGGCGAGAAACAGTTGGACGAATGGAGAAAGAAGCTGGAGAATTTGATGCTAGAAAATTGCGGAATCACTTCGCTCGAAGCGGAGAACATCCGAGCGGAAGTTCGAAAGCAGAAGAAGTAAGATCTTTCCTTTCAATTTACGTCGGACACTCCTCACGAAATTCCATCGGCGGCGAAGGGAATATCCGCCTTTAAATATTACGTTATTTTAATTATGCAGACGATTCAAACGGCCTCAATTGCGAGGATCGTCCGATGGATCTAAATCGAAGCGACTCAAAGAATTATAGTTTCGTTCGGTACCGTTATGTTACGGGAGGAATCTCCTCCTTCCTAAGCCGATAAAAGCTCCAATGAACGATGAATATCCGCGAAAGCAGCAGATATAAGGATTCGCCGTACGTTCTCTCCGTGGTCTCCGCCATTGCCTCGAAGGCTCCGATTAATTCTCTTAATATTTCCCGATCTCCCGCGTCGGAGACAAGATTCAGGTCGACTTCCGACAAATCCTCATCGGCAGGAAAAGCTATATCGTTCGATTCCAGCAGTATTTCCAACAACTTTTCGCCTTCTATCACGACCGATTCGGCGGTTTTTTCGGCGGGTTCGGGTCCGCTCAACAACGAGAAAACACCATCAGATAATTCTAATATAAGTCCCCCTAAGGCCATATCATTTCCCGATTCGAAAGTCGAAGTTATAGTATCGAACTTCTCTTTCAATAAACTGCGAACTTTCAGAAACGAATCGGCAGCGTAGCGCATCTCGCCTTCGTCCATCGCCTCTTCGAATCCTTGCAGCCAATCAGGACCGGTCGGATCGAAGCTTTCCCAATCCGCCCATAAGGATTCGCATGCAAGAAAGATTTGATCCGTAGTAGTGCCGACATGTCTGTATGTTGTGATAACGACCGCTAACTGTGCGATCGCTCCTGACCACTCCGTTTCCTTTACATCGTTCATGACTTCTATACTAACCTAAATAAAGTTTAGAGAAAGCACGATTCCTTTGAACGATGATGAAACCGCTCTTTTATACCCAAGGGTGTAGCAGTAATTACTTAGATCGAGGTATAAGATAAACGGATTCAATCGTGATTTTTTATGATAAAATCTATCAAAGAAAGTGAGACTAAGAATATTTACGAACTAGATCCAAACGGGAATTTACTTTTAATTTTCTAAAAATGCTTTTTATCTGAATTCTAACAGTCCCTTCTTTCGTACCCAATTTCGAAGCGATCTGTTTCGTTTTATAACCGCTGTTAATATAATCCAAAATCTCCCGTTCTCTCGGAGTTAACGCAAAAATTTCCTTTTTCGGAGTTTTTCTAAAAAATTCCATAACTCGCACTGCTAACCCTGGAGAAAGAATTCCTCCTTCCGTTAGAACGATTCTAGTTACTTGACAAATGTCTCTGAGATCCTTTTTTAAAAAATAACCGACTGCCCCGGCTTGCATGGATTTAAATAAGGCCGCATCGGATTCAATTCCGGATAGAATGATGAAGCGAGTCTCGGAGTTTTTGGGAAAGATCTCCCGTATAAAATCGATTCCGTTCATTCCGGGAAGTATAACATCAACGTATACGATATCATACCGAGTTTGCCCGTTAGAGAGAAAATCCTCACAACTAGTAAAAAGATCTGCCACCGAAATCTCGGGCATCGTAGCTAAGGCTTGCAGACAGCGAGAACCGAACTCCGAATTATCCTCGATCAAGGCGATTTTAATCGATTTTTCAATCGCACCCGAGCTTTGAATATCTTCCATATAGAAATCGTTGCCTCTTTCTATATATCTGAGAGAGGTTCGATTCAGACGGAACCTCGATTTTTTTTATCGAAAATCGATCGGGATTTTACAGCCAATCATTGATGGCGGTCGCTACTTCGAAAGGCCTTTCGATATGCAATGCATGCTTTGCGGACGGCACCCATATGATTTTACTCTTTTTCAAATAAGAGTGTAATTTCTTCACCATACGGTGATCGGTAATCGGATCTTCCTTTCCCGAAACGAGTAAGGATTTTAAGCCGATCGCGGACAATTTTTTCCCGAGAAAAATCTCTTCTTCACGGTCTAGAGTGTTCTGGGTTAAATAACGGTTTGCCGGTCCGTTCCAAGTCGAAAGCAAAGCCCTCTTCGCAAAACCGCCTAAATTAGGCGCCGACTCGAAATACAGGGAGGCAAAAAGTCTTTCAATCTGTTGCGTATTTCTCGGAAACAATAGATCCTTCATTTCGTCCCGTTTCGGGTGCGGAATACCGCCCGGGGCCAATAAAACCAATCTCTTAATTCTTTTTTCCTTCTGCGCATCCCTCAACGCCATATGCATCGCGATCAGGCTTCCCATGGAATGACCGCCTAACACCACATTTTCTAGGGAAAGCTCTCGGATGGATTCGTATAATAAATCCGCGAAGATATTGACTTGGTACAAGTACCGGACATTCGGTAATTTGCTCCATCCGAATCCGGGAATATCCGGAAGAAGAATGGTGAAATCTTTCCTTAAATACGGGGCTAATTTTCTGAATCCGGAAGCGCTATCCAAGAGGCCGTGAATCAATAGAAGAGTCTTCTTTTCCGGCCCTTCTCCCCCGCGCTTTAAATAGAAAAGTTTGTGTCCCCCTAAATCTACGAACATTCTTTGAAATCCGAGTTCGGACTCCATGAACCGGATTTTGCTTCGTGCATAATTTTGTAAGAAGAAATGATATATTAGGTTCATTTTTCCGCTATGATTTATCGGGGAACTAAGTTATCAAGGATTCCCGCGAGTAAAGAAACTGGTTTTTCCAGATTAAAATCCGGCAACATAATTTCCGATATTTAAACATCCCCTCATGCAATTAAAGGAACTTCTTCCCCTTCTGGAAAACGCATTCTTTCCCGCGCAAGAAGGTATCCTGATCCTGGAACCGAAGACCTACAGTATACTTAGCGCGAATCCGAAGGCCCAGGCCATTCTCGGCTATTCCCGCCAGGAGCTTGGAAAACTCTCTTTGAGCAAACTACTGTCTCGTCCGGAAAGAATCGGCGAACATGTGGTCGGAGCCGAGGAGTTAGGGATCTCCTTACTTTGGAACCTGAAACGAAAAGACGGTAAATTGATTTTAGCCGAGTTTACGATCAACACTCTGCTTCCCGATCCCGAGTCTCCGTTGATCTTTCATATCTACCAAAGATCCGAGGTACGCGAGACGGAGTTAAGGCTCTATTACTTGCAAAGCATTCTTAGAAGTCTTCGTTTATTAAAACTCAATCTTCGTTCCTTACGATTAAGCTCGGAAACGACCCTTTTTCAAAAAGTTTGCGATACTTTAAAGGAAAACCCGCATTATAGTTTAGTCTGGGGATTTTATCGCAAGGAAGACGGCACGGATCAGATTTTAGTGCAATCGGATCTGGAAGACGATTGGCAGGAAACTTTCGAAACCGCCTGGCTGAAAAAAAGATACCCTTCCCCTTTACTAAGTTTAGTGGAAGGAAAGGAGCCGTTTATCATTCATGAATTCGGAGGCTCCGCATATCGCGAATGGGAAATCGCATTGGGGACTTCCGAATTCAGGAGGTCCTTGAGCTTAATTATTCGGGACGACGGAAAAATCGTCGGAGGTATAGAAATCTTATCGAAGGAAAATATGGCCTTCGATTCGGGAGAGAACTATCTCTACTTCGAAATCATAGAAGATTTATTATCCTCCCTTCAATATCTACGAATAGAGCGCCAAAGACGGGATACCGCTAAGCTACTCCAATTTCAAGGCGCACTTTTAAACTCGCTGGAGGTCCCGCTTTTATCCACCGATGAGGAAGGATTCATAACTTATGCCAATACGAACATTTCGAACTTATTAAGTCTGCCTAAGGAGGAGCTCCTAGGTTTGCAGGTTCGGGACCTGTTGCGGTTAGATGCCGAATCGACCGACAGAGTGCTTTTAGGATCCAAAGCGGAAATTCAGGTAGGAACTCCTCTCGGAAACGAAGTCCCGTTTTTGCTGGCATCCTCCTCTCTCAAGGACGATTACGGAAATCGGATCGGGACTATTTTACTTTTACTTGATATTACCGAACAAAAAAAGAACGAAGAGTTGATTCGGGCCTCCGAATTGAAATTGAGGAACCTTTTCGCCTCGATGAACAACGGGATCGTAATATTAAACCCGAAGGGAATCGTGATGGAAGTGGCCCCTATCCTCAAATTCTTTCTCTTTCAATTTCTCAACGTCGCTCCGGGCGACAAATTCCCGGAACTTTTCGCGGAAGAGATAAAAACCGAGATATACGAAAAATTAGAAGAGTGCGTAAGAATCCAAAGGCCGGTGTACTTCGATTTTTCGATGGCCTTATTGGGGGAGGATGAAAATTTCTTTTCGATAAAGTTCATTCCGTTAAAGAAATACCAAGAGCTTCCCATCGCGGCAATGCTGATATTTTCGGATGTGACTCAAACCAAACTTCTCGATCGCCAGCTTTACGAAACGGCGAAGTTCGCATCAATCGGAGAAATCGCTGCCGGAATCGCTCACGAAGTGAATAATCCTCTTCAGTCTAGCCTTCTATACTTAGAGGATCTGTTGGAGCACGAGGATCCGGATCCGAACGAACGGAAAAAGGTGTATAAAAGAATCGAAGGAGCAGCACTTCGCATAAGGGATCTGATTAAGGGACTACTTGACTTAGGAAGAAGGTCTCCCCGAAAGAAAGAATTGGTTTCTCCTTATTTCATTCTACTTAGAGCCTGCGAATTGATCGAGGTAAGTTGTAAAAAAGGCGGAATCGAACTAAAGCGAGTGACGAGTCCCGAACTTCCTCAAATATACGTCGCGTGGCAGGAAATCGAACAAGTCCTTATTAACTGCCTAGTGAATGCAGTTAACGCAATCTCCGAGATGGAACATAAGCCGGAGTTCCCCAGCATACAAGTTTCCGTACGGAAAGAATTGTATTTGAACGGTGAAACGGTCAGTTTTACCATTCAAGATAACGGCCCGGGTATGAATCCCGAGGTCGCTGAAAAAGCCTTTCTCCCCTTGTACACTACGCGCAGAACCAAGCAAGGAACAGGATTAGGACTTACGATTTCGCAGAGAATCGTGGCCGATCATGGAGGTTCCATTCAATTGGAATCGAACCCGGGTCAAGGTACGAAGGTTACGATTAGGATTCCGGTAGGAAAGGTATGAAGGACCGACAAAAAGAAACGATATGGCCGAAAATTACCCGAATGTTCTCGTAATCGACGATGAATCAGAAATACGAACTGCTTTAGAGCGGGTAATTTCAAGGGAAGGTTATAACGTTTTTATTGCGGAAGATTTTGAATCCGCGATGAAGATCGTTCGAGATAAGCCGGTCGATATCGTGATTTCCGACATACTGATGGGCGGAAAAGACGGAATCGAAGTCGCAAAGGAAATCAAAAAATACAATTCGAATATCCCCGTGATTTTGATAACCGGGAATCCGCAACTGCATACCGCGGAAGAAGCGTTGCGCAATCGAGCCTTTGATTATATTTCTAAACCGGTAAGTCGACAGCAACTTCTAATCGTTCTCGGAAACGCACGACGAGAAAAAGAGGAAAAAGACAAAAAATCCAGAAGAATACTAAAAACGGTTCGAGAGAAAACCCAACTCGCACAACAATACAAAGATTTAAATTATCGTAATAGTCTTATATTAGAAACGACCGGAGATTGCGTAATAACTTTGGACGAATCGCTTATAATTCGAGCGGTAAACGAGGCGGCTCTTAACCATTTTCAATATAAGGAAAACGAACTCATCGGCTCGAATGTTAGTCTTTTAATCGCGGAAAAAAATCGGAAATCCTATCTGGACCGCGTCGAAAAATTAACGAATCGAAAATCGGATCATAAAATCGCAAGATTGCATAACGCCGAGCTGGTGAATCGGAAGGGAGAACCTAGAACCTTCGATATATCGGTTTGTCGATACGTAATGAACAGTAAAACCTACTATACCGGAATTGCCAGGGACGTGACGCAAAAGATCGTCATTTCGGAGAAATTGATCGATGCGGAACGACGGGCTTTTTTAACTACGATTGCGGCTAGCATAGGACATGAAATCAATAATGCGTTAACGGCGGTTCAAGGCTTTATCGAAGTAGCCAGATTACCCGATTCCGACGAGGCCCTGAAAGATAAAGCCATTCAAGTGACTTGGAATCAAATTACTAAACTAAAGAATTTGACCTTTAATCTGTTACAGCTCGGAAAACCTGGAGAAGTCGGAAAAGATAAAGAGGTTTTGGATTTAAACGAAGTGGTGGAATCGGTCATCGAAGTTTTTAAAAAAGCTTCACGATTAAAAAACTGCGAAATAGTATTCGAAAAAGCCAAAGAGAATGTCCAGGTTCTTTCCAATTCCGATCAGCTAAGCCTACTAGTCTCGAATATCATACTGAATTCGGCGGATGCGACCGCCAACAAGGGAAAAATCCAAATCGCCGTTTACGAAAGAAATCGACACCCGGTCATTAAAATACGAGACGACGGCGTAGGCATGAGCAACGAAGTATTAAAAAAGATATTTCAACCCTATTTCACGACGAAAAAAACGGGCCAGGGTACGGGATTAGGAATGTTCGTCGCGAAAGAAATTGCCGACTTGTTCGGAATTAGAATCGAAATCGACTCGGAACCGGATAAAGGGACCGAATTCCGCTTGGTCTTTCCGGATAAACTGTCGAACTAGGCCAAGTTACTATGAGTCAATCAATTGGAGAAGCCGAACTCCGATTCCTTGCCAAAGACGGCAAATTTCCGAATAAGGTCGAATCTTTAACCCCGGAGGCCTCGAACCGCAGATACTATAGAATCTTCTATCCGGACGAGACTTTAGTCCTTTGCAAGGACACGCAATTCCAACATGATTTTATCGACGTCGGAAATTTTCTTCGCTCCCATGGATTCCGCGTACCGGAAGTATACAAGACCGACATAATTCATCATTTAACTTTGCTTTCCGACGAAGGCGACAGGGATTTAAGTTTTATTAAAGACGACGGAGAGTATCGCGATTATCTCGTGAAATCGATCGAGCTTCTTGTGAAACTCCAGAAACTCGAAACGGAAGCCCCCGTATCGGGGCGGGAATTCGATTACGAAAAATTGAATTATGAGAACCGATTCACATTTTCGGCGTTTGGCAGATTTTCGAAATTGTTCGGAATCGAATCGGAGCTGCGTCCCGAGGTAAACATATTCATCGAGGAAGCGTCTTCTTTCTTATCCGATTATAAATTAAAAGTATTCTGTCATCGCGACTTCCATGCACGAAATCTAATGCTTAATTCCGAAAAGCAAATTACCATGATCGATTTTCAAGACGCGAGAATGGGAACTCCGTTCTACGATTTATCCAGTCTACTCTACGATGCGTATCGACCTATCCCTTTCGCGATGAGGCAAGGATTGTTTTTGCTTTTCTTAAAACTCTCGGAAACGGATTATCCTAAGCCTAAAGAATGCTTTTATTTGCAAAGCCTCCAAAGGTCCTATAAGGCCTTAGGTTCGTATTTCATGCTCGTCGCCGACAAGGGGCAGGATAAGTATCGTGAAAGCATCATCGCTTGCTTGGATAATTTATTAGAAATAGTGCAAGTAGGGTTATTCCCGGATCAACTATTCGTTTTTTTTCATTTTCTCCGGAAAGAACTCCTATCGAACCATTCCTTCATGGAAAAAATCGATCGTTAAATTCATGAACGATAAGGCTTTTTTTCCTTGCGCCGGCTTCGGAACCAGAATGCAAGAATGGACTAAGGAACTTCCGAAACCGCTTCTCCGAGTCTCCGATATTCCTCTCATTTATTATTCGTTTTATTGGGCAAAAAGATGGGGAGTCACGGAGGCCATCGTCAATTCCCACTATCAATCCCGGAGATTGGAATCAAGCCTAGACTCATTCAATGACTTTAAATTACATATTTCTAAAGAATATCCGATCATTCTAGGGACCGGCGGAGGAATCCGAACGGCGATCGACCGATTTTGGGATATTGACGATGAGTTTCTCGTAATGAACCCGGATTTCATCCTGTTTCCCGAACCGGATTTTTCTCCTTGGCCAAGCGAAGAGGAGAAAAATCGATTCGACTGTATTCTGTATTTGGCAAAAAAACCGCCGAATGCAGGTTATACGGGACTCACTTTAAGCGGTGAAAAAGTCTCCTTCGAGAACGGAAATTTTTTTTATTTGGGACTTTCTTGGATGAGAGGGACCTGTTTGTCCGATCTTCGACCGAATGTCCCCTATGATCTCGCTAATACGTTCAGAGAGTTAGCTAAAAAAAATCGTCTTGGGGGAAAAATCTTCCCGGGAGAATTCCTGGATTTAGGCGAAAAGGATCTTTATGAAATGTACCGCGAAACCGATTTCGAAATTCGCCTAGGAAACGACTGGAAGAAGTTTATTCAAAACCTAAGGAGAGAAACTTAATCGGAACGGCAGCTTTCAGAAGACAGAGGACAGAGGACAGAGGACAGAACATTGGTGCGAGAAGATTCCATGTTCTACAGAAAGATTTCTGTATTACAGTGGATTTCCCCCTACTTCTGTAACTTTTCCAACTTCGAGTAGCTACTGTCTAGCGTGAGCGAAGCTAACGCGTCTGACCTCTGTCTTCTGTCCTCTGAAAGCGAGCAGCTTCTGTCTTCCGTCATCAGTCCTCTGCGCGGGAGCTCCTACTAAATTCATTTTGGAAAAGTTCTTGTCAGGGGAATCGTTTTGTGGTAGAGGAATTTTTCCACCGCTTCGCTCCGGCCCCCACCCAAAGGGCGGGGTTTTTTAAGTAAATTCTACTTTCCGGTTCACAGAGGACTTTCAGAGGACGGAAGACAGAGGACAGAACATTGATAAACGAAGTTTCCATGTTCTAGAGGAAGATTCTTGTGTTATAGTAGATCTTTCCTCTACCTCTATTACTTTTCCAACGTCTAGCAGCTTCTGTCTTCAGTCCTCTGTCCTCTGTCTTCAGTCTTCTGCCTTAACTGCCCGCTTTAGCTTTCGGGTCCGAGTTTTCTATTTTTTCATGCTGTTTGCAAGATTGCAAATCTCTAAACTTTAGCGCCGAAAGCTCGCACTGAACCTGCTTTAATGTCTTGTTCTGAACGCAGGTTTTAACGATTGCCTCGTTTGTTTCCGGTTTCAGTACACTTCTAAGCATCAAAGCCTGAACCTGCTTGGGCATGCTTTCATCGTCCGCGATTAATTTCACGATATGAACCTGGGCGTCCATGCATTCTTCCGGATTGGGTTTCGTTCTACAGCTTACGGCGAAAAGCGCCAAGATACAAAAAAGAAAAGCGGACGTTAAACGTCCGCTTTTCTCGCTTCCGAAAAAGCATGAAATCCGATTACTTGTCAGCGCTATCATCGACGGCAGCGGCCGCTTCAACACGTTTACGAAGTTCTCTGATATCGTTCTTGTTCACGCCTTGGAGTTTCATCGCGTCTTCGTAGTATTTGATCGCCTTATCAAAATCGCCTACGGAGAAATAATAGGTTCCCAAGTTAGCTTTTGCTCCACCGGACTTTCCGCCGGCTTTCTTATCGGCTTTTTCCCAAGCTTCTTTGGCTTTCTTAAAGCTAGGAGTTTCTCCGGTGATTTCTTGGTATCCATCATCGAGGAATCCGGCAACGTCCGGATCTTCGTCCTTGGTATAAACTTTGATTCTTTCAGTCTTAACCTGTGGAGATAAACGATCTTTAATATAACCTGCCGCTTGGTCTAAGGCCTTACCGAAAGAATCGAGGACCGAAGGACAGTTCAAGTTACCGACGCCGGCGTCGATTTTTGCAGGATCGGATACGACCGCTTTTTTAACTTCTCCAGTTTCGACTTTGATCAAAGTCGCATCTAGAGGAATCAACATGTAACGAACGGCAGTCGGTTTCGTGATCGGAGCATTGCCAGTATCGACATTCTTACCTGAAGCCATGGAAGCGATTGCGCCGCCTACTTTAAGCGCCGCTGCTCCGTAATCGACCATCATTTCGCTACCGCACTCGGTATAAGGTTTTTGGTATCCGATATACAGAATTGCTTCGGCTCCCAATTGGTTTCCGAGTTTCACGCGACTTTTTGTGATTCCGGCAAGAGTCAGAGTCGCTTCGTTTATAGAATCCGCACGCTTGCTCAAGTCGATTAGTTTATAATAAGATTCTTTATCAAACGCTTCGAACACTTTCGAAGGCATTTGATCGATAAAGCTGGAACCTGCTCCGAAGACGGTTTCCCAAAGACTTTTTTGGGGTTTTTCAACGGCAAGACCGACGTTCCGAATGGTGCCAAGGAATTTTTGAAGTTGGCGCCCTTCCTTTGATTTCGGGAATACGGGATATTCCACTTCTATGCGTTCTCCGCAATTAGAAAGTGAGAATACCAACGCTCCAGCAAAAAGCAGAGAAGCGATTTTTTTCATTGGGTTAATACCAATCCTTTATGGATGATTTTAGGAGTAACATCGTATTGATTCGGAGAATTCTTTTCCTGTCAATTTATTTTGTGAACGAAACGGGTTTAAAACGAGTCCGACCGTTTTGGCGCATATTAACCACTTGCAAAACCCGGTAGGAAACAAAACCTAATCTTGAAATTTCTCCGTATCCGAAATTCGATCGGAAACGGTCAAAAATAATAAGGGAGTCGGGACTCTTGGGGGCAAAATGAAAACGGTAGATGAAATCCGCAAAACACTAGAATCTACGTATATGAGCCACGAGATCGAGGAAAAACTTCCCTTGATCCTGGAAATCAATCGACTCAAGCAAGAAAAAAACGCGGTTCTCTTAGGCCATAATTATATGACCCCCGACGTTTTTCACGGGGTTTCCGATATAGTCGGGGATTCGCTCTACCTGAGCAAGGCGGCGGCCGAAACAAATGCGGATATTATTGTTTTCAACGGCGTTCACTTCATGGCGGAAACCGCAAAACTTATGTCACCCGATAAAAAAGTACTGATCGCCGACTGGAAAGCCGGATGTTCCCTAGCGGAAAGTATCACTCGCGACGACGTACGGCGATTGAAGGCCGCACATCCCGGAGTTCCGGTCGTTACGTACGTAAACTGCACTGCGGATGTTAAGGCGGAAACCGATATTTGCTGCACCTCCGCAAACGCCGCGCAAATCGTAAATTCCCTGGATTCCGATACCGTCATTTTTTTACCCGACGAATACCTTGCAGGAAACGTAAGAAACCAAACCAAAAAAAATATCATTTCCTTTCCGGGACGTTGTATGGTCCACGAGATGTATACTGCGGAGGACATTCTTTCCGTCAGAAGACAATGGCCCGGAGTCACGGTGATTTCTCATCCGGAATGTAAGACCGATGTCGTTGCCGTTTCGGATTTTGCTGGCTCTACGACTCAAATGTCGAAATTTATCAAGGATTCCGGTGCAAAGGACGTCTTCTTAGCCACCGAATGTTCTATGGGTGATAATTTGCGCGCCGAATTTCCCGATCGTCAGTTCGTGTCTTCCTGTCGAACCTGTCCCCATATGAAGCGCATCACGTTGGAAAAAATACGGGATTCCTTATTGCACGAACAGTACGAAATCAAGCTGGATCCGGACGTCATGGAAAAAGGAAGAATGGCAGTGCAACGAATGCTGGAGCTTAGTTATAAATAATGTTCCGAATAGGACAAGGATTAGATTTTCATAAATTAGAACTGAACTCCTCCCGTCCCTTACTGTTAGGCGGAGCGACTATCAATTCGGAATACGCATTAATCGGCCATTCGGACGCGGATATCATATTGCATGCGTTATCGGATGCAATTCTGGGCGCGTTGGGGCTGGGTGATATCGGGCAATATTTTCCGGACACGGATCCTTCTCTCAAAAACATGGACTCCAAGATCATTTTGAAAAAAACCTTGGATCTAATGAAGGAAAGAAACTTCTCTCTCATAAACATAGACTGTACGGTTATCGGAGAGCGCCCTAAGATAGCTCCTCACAGGGAGATAATCCGACGTACATTATCCGATCTACTAGGAATTCCACAGGATTGCGTTTCGGTAAAAGCGACCACCACGGAAAAAATGGGCGCCTTAGGAAGGGCGGAAGGAATCGGCGCGACATGCATCGTACTTTTGCAGTCCGACTAGAAATCCGAACGCCTACTCCACTCCATAATGATCGCATCGTCTCCGAAGGCGTAATAATTTTTTCTTCTTCCGATTTCTCGAAAGCCGAGAGAAGAGTAAAGTTCCATAGCGGAGATATTAAAATTGGAAACTTCCAAAAATACCCGTTGGAATGCGAAGCAAAGCGTTTGCAATATTCGCTTCGCCTCTCCTTTCCGGCGTTGAGAAGATAGAATTCCAATCCGTAATAACTCGCCCTCCTCCCCTAAATCCAAAAAAAACATATAACCGAATTCCTCTCGAAGCCAAGCCGAATAAGATTTTATATGACTTTCTATCCCGTCTTTCGACCAATGAGAATCGGGAAAGCAGAGCTTTTCTAGCATACTTAAATATTCGACGTCCGTTATATTAGCTTCTCTCCAACCGGGAGAAAGGATCTTTTTTTTTCCGAATGGCAAACCGTTTTCTCCTTGCAGGCGTCAAAAATAGCAATATGAATTGACGGTCGCTTTCGGGAAGAATTTTCCACTTGCTATCAAGCAAGGCGACGGTTGATTTTTTTGCGAATGTACACTTTCTTAGGAGAATCTTGTTTATGAAAACCGCAGGTAAATACTTATATGCAGTTCCCTTTTTGATCTTCGGAATCTTTCACCTTATCTATGCACCGGGGATGGCGGGATTAGTACCTTCTTATATACCGTTTCAAGTCGTTTGGGTTTATCTAACCGGTGTAGCTATGATAGCTGCTGCGGTAAGCATCTTCATCAATAAAAAAACCAAACTTGCAATGACACTATTGGCAGTTCTACTTGGTTTGTATATCGTCCTAATTCACTTAGGCCCTGCAGCCGGGGGAAATCAGCAGGAAGTCGCCGCATTATTGAAAGACTTAGGACTGTTAGGTGGAGCCTTGGTGATTGCAGGCATCTCCAAAGATAACGATTAAGCAGAAGACAGAGGACTGAAGACAGACGCGCTCGCTTCGCTCACGCTAAACAGTAGCTGCTCGAAGTTGGGACGACTGCAGAAGTAGAGGGAAGACCCCCTATAACACAAGAATCTTTCTCCAGAACGTGGAATCTCCGCTCATCAATGTTCTGTCCTCTGTCCTCTGTCCTCCGTCCTCTGCACAGGAACCCTCAGTTCAAACTCGAGATTTCCATTTTCTGTCAGGAGCACATAGCGCCCGTTCAATTTATCCGTCCTAGATCGAATATCTGAGATTACCGATTCAAACTTATCTTCGTTGGAAATCCCGAACCCGCCCTGGGAAATTCTTAAAAGCACCGAAATACCTTCTCTCCCCCAAAAAAGATTAATTTTCTCCTTCGTTCCTTTTTTCAGAATCTTTTCCGATACCTCCAGGAATATTTTATGCACTTGGAGACACTGATCGATTCGCAAGGACTCGGATACGTTCTGAATTTCGACATGCAGATCTCCCGAACTCGGATTCTCCGTCAGAAATTTCTTAAGCTCTTCTTCCACCAATTCGCTTTTCGTTCCCTGGTAATTCATTAGAAAAACCATGTCGCGGACATTGGCCATCGTATCGCTTAGTTCGATTTTCAATTTTTGGAAGGACCGATCGTTCTTTTCCTTCGATTCCAGTTCGTACATCAGAGATTTCAATTCGGAATCCATATTGCGATTAATTTCGAGTGCGGCCTTCGCTTTCTCTTCCGCGTTGTGCTTCAATTGTTCATTGTATCGAACCTGTAAATCCGCGAAGTCTTTGGACTTTTCCAAATCCTCGGTAAATCGAACCGAAATCAAATATGAATTAAATATGATAAATCCGACTAACCCTACGGGAAAGCTATACGGGAAAAGAATATAGACTTCGAACAACCCGTAAGTCACGTCGTTTATCATCGCAACGACCAGAATCAAACCGGATAAGCAAATTTTCTTGGCGTTATTTTCACCCGCTTTCCATGCGGATCCGATTCCGTATAGCAGAACTGCGGTATATATCGGAGGAAAATACATAAAAAACGAATATAACGTGACCACATCCGTTTCACTCAAAATCGTAATGGCCGCCGTAAATAAAACGCTCGAACTCATCGCCACGAGCATCCACTTTTCTTTGTATTGACGGGGATACATTTCCCGCATCATCAAGTAAACGATCTGAAAGAAAGCGACTTCGCAGAGAAATTCCAATCGAATTCTAAAGTCCAGCGGCAATTCCGGAATCAGCGAATATTGTATATTAGAAGTTATGAAAGTGTAAAATGAAACTAAAAGACAAAAAATAGCGAATATGGCCGGAACGTAATCCTTCCGATAAGAGGCGAAAAAGACGATGTGATATAGACCTACCGAAAAGATCACACAAATCAGGAGGGTTTCCCGAAACGCGTTCGTCAATCCGCTGGTAAAAAGGATATCGGCACCGCCGAGAAAAAATCCGTTTCGGATTCCTCCCTTTAAAAAATTTCCGCGGTAATTCGAAACGTTCACGATCAGATCGAATTCGGACTCCTTAATCGGAATGTTTCGAATGACGGGATGGGCGATAAAAAAAGTTCCCGCAGAATTTTCTCCGGTAATCCCATTCGCAAAGACCTGCCTATTTCCCAAATACACCGAATAAATGCCGGGAAGCCTGGGAATTCGTAGGACAAGATTCTCCTCTTTTCCGCTCAATCGTAAATGAAGTTTATACGATGCATGCCCCATCAGGGGAAAGTGACGATCGTAATCTCTCCAAATTCCGGGAACGGGTTCGTATTCAGGCGATTGTCGAAATTCCTTCCCAGGGTAAAAAAGTTCTCCCCACCTAAATTCCCATTGCCCGGCCAACGGAACAATATTACCCCAAAGATTCGTATCCCGTAAATCTATGACCCCTTTGATTGCCCGAACGGTAGGAGTTCCATTTCCGAAATCGGCGCATGATAAAGTGCATGCTAGCGAAAGCATGGCAGCCGGAACTAGTAGAAGTTTTATTTGATCGTATTTCCGGAAAAAAAGACGCACTATCCAAATCCACGCTTAGAAGTAGGGAAGGCAAATTAAAATTTCTTCGCGAAGAACTCTTCCGAAACGGAAACTCGATACTTTCGAAGGACCGATATAATCCATGTAATTCGATGAAGAATAGTATAAAACGGCAACCGATTCTGTAAGAAAGCCATGTTACCCAGGGGATAAAATTAGAGTTTCTTTCTAGACCTCTCGACTTTAAAGGCGATTCCTTGCGCATTTATCTTTGCATCGAAGGAAACGAACTTTTGTTCTTTAGCACCGTAAAAGATTCCGCGTTTTTCTAATTGGTCTTCGATATAAGAAAGTACTCGAGCTTCGCAAAATCCGAGTAACGATTCTCCTTCCAAATCGGTTTTACCTGCCGAAATTAGAATATGCTTCATTATTTCCAGACCTTCTCTCATTTGCTCCGCACCCGATTTCATGTCGGTCCATACTCCGAAATGAGTTAAATACGCTTTCTCGGCTCCGGTCCCAATGATTTTATCGATGGATAAAAGCGCTTCTTCCGGATCAAAGTCGGTAGGAGTTGTAGAAGGATATAAAACAGGTTCGCTTCCATTACGAAAAATCCCGTAACCGAGACCGAAAGTATCCCCCGTGAAAATCCCGTTCGTTAAAGAATCATAAATGCAAAAATGATGATTCGCATGTCCGCGGGTATGGATGAACTTGAGAGTCCGATTTCCCCAAACCAATTCTTCCCCATCGTTCATGATGCGAACCGACGATTCCGGGACCGGTTGAATTTTTCCGTACAATTTGTAGAAAGCTTCCTCTCCATACACTTGAATGGAACTCTTAATCAATCTTTGCGGATCGATTAGATGCGGTGCCGCCTTGGGATGAGCAAGAACCGTCGCATTCGGACAATGTTTGATCAGCTCTCCCGTTCCTCCGGCGTGATCCAAATGAACATGCGTTATAATAATATAATCTACGGATTCTTTTTTCAAGCCCCGGTCTTCTAGGATTTTCAGAAGTTTGGGAACCGCGTAGTTGGTATTATTTTCGACGAAGGCTGCCCGATCGCCCTCTATAACTAGATAGGCACAGGCTAGCCCTTCTTCTATATATCCGCAATCTATGGTTAAAACGGTTTCGGCCATCAGTCTTTCGTCGATGTTTTATGAATCATAATCTAAATTACGTCCACTGCAAAGTACGTTACGTCGTCAGGCAGCCTGAATCCGGCAAATTCCCGCAGTGACGATAGGATGGATTCGTTTAGATTTCTAGGACTTCTATTGAACGAATCCCGTAATAAATCCAATAGCCTTTCTTCTCCGAACATTTCTCGCCCGGCGTTTAAAGCTTCGGTTATTCCGTCCGTATAAAAGAAAAACCGATCTCCTTTTTTTAAATCGCGCCTCCAAGTCCGCAACACGATTTCCTTTCTCCATCCTAATATCGGCCCCCTGCCTTCCAGGAATACGGGCAAGGAGGAAGAATCCGTTAATACGATCGGAGACGGGTGGCCCGCCAATGAATACTTGATTTCACCCGTTTTAGTATCGAATAAGGCCGCCACCGCCGTGATGAAATTCTTTTCTACGACGGGAACCATTCTCGCGTTCAAGGATGTCAGAAGAGCCGCCGGCTCCGGATGACGCGGAGCTAGTTCCAAGAAACTTATCTTCAGCATCGAAGCGATCAGAGCGGCCGAAATTCCGTGACCCGCTACGTCGCATAACAGAAATTGCACTTGTCCGTCCCCGTAGTCATGAAAGTCGAAATAATCGCCTCCGATCTTTTCGACCGGAACGTATACCGAATTAACGCTTAGTCCTGCGATTTGCCCGTCTAGTCCGGGTATCAATCTGGATTGCAATCCGCCGGCGACTAATATCTCTTCGTTTAATATTCTATACTGTTTTTCCAACTCGTGGGTTCTACTTTGAACGAGCGTCTCTAAAGAATCATTCAATTTCTTTAAATCTTCTCTAGCTCTCGCGTTTTGGATGGAAATTCCCATTATTCCCGAGAATAAAAAGACTAGAAGTCCGTATTGAGAAAAGAATTCGTTTTTGCCGGTCAACAAATCGACGACTACGTCCGTTACTCCTAGAACAGCGGCGAATAGCGCTCCCAACAAAATCAAAGTCGCTTCCGCATTCTTTCTGAATTGGGATGCAAGAACTCCGATCAATGTGGGAATTTTTAAAACCAGTAGGACTTCCCAAGCGTATACGAGCATGATTCTGGAATCGGGATCGAAATCGTACAACTGGAGGAATCCGAGGGCAAGGTCTCCTAAAAGAATGCACTTGGCAAAGATTCCAAGCCGCCTTTCGAACATCGCATAGACGAAGAGAAGTAGAACGGCAGGAAATAAGGTTTGGCAAAAATAAAAGACTCTGATAATCAATTCGAAAGATAGCCCGATATAATGAGTCTTGTTGAGCAGAGTCCCTCGCCAGCCGACAAAAATGATCGCGGATAAGGCTAGATAAAGACTAGCGTTAGAGTATCGATTCAAGAGATACGCGATCGCTTGTTGTACAAAAATGCCTAAAAACAAAACCGCAATCACGACCTGGAATAAATCCTGATAGATCAAATCCTCCTTTAACGAATCGTAATCGCCCACCTTCGGAGTTCCTCGAAAAAGACCGCAAAGGAGTAAGGCCTCTCTGCATTCGATCTCCACTTCTAAAAGATTTTTTCCCGGACGAATCAAGTCCGTCGGAATTGCGTAAAGTCTTGGGCGAAACCAATCCGGACTGTACGGCTCGAAACTCCCGGTTTCTCCGACCAAAGAACCGTTCCAGTACACTTTATCCGCGGATTGAATCCTGTCTAGATGAACGCCCTGAGTAAATCCTTGCCGTAATTTGGGATAGTCGATCTCTATGCGATACACTCCATGGACCGGAGCGGGAAATCCTTGGGATCTTAGGCTTTCTCCTGCATGGATGGGAAGCCCTTGCTCGGCCCCCTTCACTTGAAATGTCCATCCATCTACGACCGTGCGAACCGGAATGATCGACTCACCCAGGACGGAACAGACGAATAGCAGATAAATTCCGATTATTTTCAGCATGGCAATAGGGAGCGTAAATTAAAGAGTATTGGACCTAAATCAAGGCTTTTTCGTGCCCAAATCCGGTTCTAAAATTTTCTTTAAACGGGTTGGAGTTCCAGGTCGAGTTTCTGATCTAAAAACTCGGAAGGGATCGAAGCGAGTGCCTCTCGCAGAAGTGTAGCCGGAGGGTTCTGATGCATTCCTTCGGTAAGAATACGACGGTACATTCTAGAGCCCCTCACTTCATGGAAGGCTCCTAAGAGATGCCTTAATATTCTACTCGGCTTTTCGCCTTCCTCGGTCCTCTTTCGAACGTATTCCTGCATTTGATCGAAAATTTCACGACGAGTAGATCGTATTTTCTGTTCCCCAAAAAATCTCCGATCGACGGTGGAAAGGAGAAACGGATTTTCATAAGCCGCTCTCCCGATCATAACTCCGTCTACCTTCGTTAGATGCTCGCTTGCGATATCCAAAGTCCGAACGCCTCCATTAAGCTCTAATTTCAGATCGGGGAAATTACGTTTTACTTCGTATACATCTTCGTATCTTAAAGGCGGAACGGTTCTATTTTGGGCGGGACTCAGACCTTCCAAAATTGCGATTCTTGCATGAACGGTGATCCTCGTCGCTCCCGCCTCGGAAACGGTCCTTACGAATTCCAGTAGATCTTCGATACGATCTTTTCCCGGAATCCCTATTCTGCATTTAACGGAAACCGGTATGCGAACTGCTGAATTCATTGCGGCGATGCAATCACTAACCCGCTTCGGGTCCCCCATTAAACAGGCACCGAAATTTCCTTCCTGAACTTTGTCGCTGGGGCAGCCTACATTTAGGTTAATTTCGGAATAACCGTATTCCTCTCCGATCCTCGAGCATTCGGCCAATTTAAGGGGATCGTCCCCGCCCAATTGTAAAACGACCGGGTTTTCTCGAGGATGAAACGAAAGATGTCTATGAGTATCCCCTCTCAAAATCGCTCCCGTCGTAACCATCTCGGTATATAAGAGAGTCCTTTTTGAAATCAGACGTAAAAAAAATCGAAAGTGTCGGTCCGTCCAATCCATCATCGGTGCGACGGAAATCGGATATGATTGCGGCTCTTTCGGAATTGGGCTCATCTCGGTTCCTGAATACGATTTTACGAATTCGATCGTAAACGTCAAGTCGCTAGAAATCCGCTTGGATTAACAAGATTGATCCGGATTTTAGTCAGTATGACTCCAAGGAGACGAAATACGGAGGCTCGAAAATGATCGAATGGAAGGAAAACGGCACACCCGTTTCCATCGAATTCGACGATATCTATTTCTCGCCCGAAGACGGTTTGGCCGAAGCCAAACACGTTTTTTTAGACGGAAATCGACTGGAATCCCGTTGGTGTCGGGATTCGTTTCCGGAAAAAAACCATTTTGCAATCCTAGAATTGGGATTCGGAACGGGGCTTAATTTCTTTGCGACCTGGAATCTTTGGAAAAAATTAAGAATTCATAATAAACTTTCGATTCTTCGGTTCGTTTCCTACGAGTTATTCCCGCTCAGCGAACATGAAATAAGGAGAGCGGTCTCGCATTTTCCGGAATTAACCGAAATTCTTTCCATTTTTCTAAAGAGGTATTCTCTCTTAACCCAAGGTTGCAATTCCTTTCTTTTCGAAGAGGAAGGGGTAGCCCTGGACCTTTGGATCGGAGACGCTAGAGAGTTATTACCCGAAACTTCCGGTCGATTCGACGCCTTTTTCCTGGACGGATTCGCTCCGTCCAAAAATCCGGAGTTGTGGGGAATGCAGATCTCGAATCAATTTTCCCGCTTGGCGGATAAACAAGCCACGTTAGCTACGTTTACCGTCGCGAGGGTCGTAAAAGATTCTCTTACAAATGCCGGGTTCGTTTTGGAAAAAATTCCAGGATTCGGGAAGAAAAGGGAAATGTTGATCGGAACATTTAAAAACGATCCGGACCTTTCGGCCGAGCGGATCTTTGTTCGAAGGTTTCCGAAATCGCCTCTCCCAAAAAAAGTCGTGGTAATCGGAGCCGGATTAGCCGGGGCGAGCGTAGCTCGTTCTTTTGCGATGCGAGGTATCCAAGTGGCCGTTTTGGATGATTCTTCCCCGAATCGAGCCTCGGATATTCCGAAGGCGATTTCCCATCCGCATATTACGAAATTTAAAAGTCCTACGAGTCTTTGGACAATGAGGGCCTTCGGTCATTCGCTTAGACGCTATCAGGAACTTTTACCGAAAGATTCATATGAAACGTCCGGTACGTTCCAGCTTGCCGGAAAAGATCTGAGTTGGGAAAGAATCTCGGAAGGAATTCGATCACATCGGCTTTCGGCGGAATTCGCCAAGCTTCAAGAAAATGCGAAGGTTTCCTATCCGTCATTGCCGCAGGGCTCCCAAGGAGTATTATTCCCTTCCGGGTTTTGGACCGAAACTCCCGAGTTGGTTTCAAATTTATTAAAACATTCTAATATATCTCCGAGAACGATTCATGTTTCCGAGATACGATTCGATCGGGACGAATGGAGAATTTTATCGGAAGAGAACGAAATTGAGGCTTCTCCTTGTCTGGTTTTGGCGAATTCCAACGGAATCGAATCGCTATTATCGAAATTTTTCGGCGAACCTCTTTTCTTTTTATCGAAAGTTAGAGGTCAATTACTGGAGCTCTCTACGGAAAGCGGGAATGAGAACGATCCGATTTTCGTAGGAGAACATTATATAACTCCGAGCAAGAATAAGATCCGAGTATTAGGATCCAGTTTTGACGAGTTCGACTTGGATCCGAACCCGCGAAGTCGAGACCGGGAAAATTTATTGGAATATGCGAAAGAACTCCTGCCCGGAGAGAGACAGGACCTGGAAAAAAATAGAATTAGTCGCGAATTCGTCGGATTCCGCTCCCAGACAAAAGATAGATTTCCGGTACTCGGAGAAGTGCATAATCCTGCCACCTTTCGAAAAATTTATACCGGCGCGGGTCTTCCAAGGAACCGGAATAAAAAGATTTCCGTCCCCCAGGCAATTCCCGGACTCTACGTATTCGGCGGGCTAGGTTCGAGAGGCGTTCTCTCCTCCTTGATCGGCGGCGAAACCCTTGCTTCTCTCGTTTTGGGAGAACCCTTGCCGATCGAAAATAGCTTGTACTCCGCATTGCATCCCGCAAGATTTTTATACCGAGCGATCAGGAAGAAGGAGGAGAAATAAAAACAATGCGAACTTCTACAAAACGATTGCCTGTCCAAAAGAAAGACGATTGGAAAAAAATCCTGAAAGCCTCCTTCGGGTTCGGCGAATTTCGCCCGGGTCAATGGGAGTCGATCGAATCCCTACAGGAAGGACGAGACGTTTTATCGATACTTCCTACAGGGGGAGGGAAATCCCTTATCTATCAACTGCCCGCCTTCGCTCAAAAAGAACTTCTAATATTAGTCGTTTCCCCGCTCATCGCCTTGATGAAGGACCAAGTGGATAGCTTGAAAGGCAAGGGATTAGAAGCCGCATATTGTAATTCTACCCAGGATGAACTTGAGCAAATTCGAATATTATCCGGCGCCGCAACCGGAAAAGTAAGAATTCTTTACGTTTCTCCCGAAAGAGCGACGTCACATTCCTTCCTAAATCTCGTTTCAAAATTTCCGTTAGGCCTGGTTGCAGTCGACGAAGCGCATTGTGTGTCTCAATGGGGACATGATTTTCGCCCCGAATATCGCAAGCTCCATACCCTAAGATCCGCTTTTCCGGAAAATATCCCTTGGGTTGCGTTAACCGCCACTGCCACAGATCGAGTCAAGAAGGATATTTGCGATAGCCTAGGGTTGAAGGACCCCGCCTCCGTGCAGGGAACGTATGCAAGACCTAATTTAAAATTCAGAATTCAGTTTCCGGAGTCCGAAAGAGACAAGGAGAAGGAACTCCTTTCCATTTTAGAAAACGGCAATTTTCGCAAATCGAATTCGGGCAAGGCGATCATTTATTGTGCAACCAGATCGAAGGTCGACGATGTTTACGAAATGCTAAAGAAGTCGGGATATAAGGTCGGAAAATATCATGCCGGACGAACCGATTCCAGTCGGGAAAAAACCCAAGACGGTTATACATCCGGCAAAACGAACGTATTAGTGGCGACTAACGCGTTTGGAATGGGTTTAGACAGCCCGAACGTTCGATTGGTCCTGCATTATCAGGTTCCTTCTTCCCTTGAAAGCTATTACCAGGAAGCCGGCCGTGCAGGACGGGATGGAAAGAATTCGGATTGTGTTTTATTCTTTCATACCGGCGATTTGAGCATTCAGAATTTTCTACTTTCGAAGGAAGCGAATTACAAAGGCGGAGAAACGTTACTCTCTCATGTAAAATCGTACGCATCTTCTTCGGTTTGCAGGCAACAACTTCTCTGCGGCTATTTCGGAGAAACGATCGATCCTTGCGGGGTTTGCGACTCCTGTCTTGAAAGCGATCCGAGCGATCGTGAGAATTTTTTAGAGCGGGAACGAATCAAAGCGACGAGAAAGAAGTCGAGAGAATCTCATACTTTCGAAACTAGCGAGGTTCAATCCGCGGAAGGCCTATTGGAGGAATATCCGGCTAAATTCGGCAAGAAAATCATTGCGAGCACATTACGAGGTTCTAAATCGAAGGACATTCTTCGGCGTCGATTGGATAGATCGAAATTTTACGGGAATCTTTCGCATGTACCGGAAGAATCGATTCTAAAGCTATTAGAGGATTGGTTAGCCAGCAAAAAACTTTTAATTAAAGGCGATAAATATCCTAAGCTTTATCTCGCCTCCGGTGGAAAGCCCACCTCGAGAGTAAACGGCGTCGGAGGACGGGACGGGAACGTTAAAAAAATCTCCCTCACCGGGGAAAAGCTTTTGATCAAGGAATTGAAGAATTTTCGGGATCGGATTGCCCGGAGACGAAAATGGAAGAAATTTATGGTTCTCCAAAATCCCGTACTAGTTCGGATTGCGGCTCAAAAGCCGTCCACCTTGGAAGATCTAACTCTAATAAAGGGTATGGGAGATTCTAAGGTGAATCAATACGGAAAGGAAATTCTAGAAATTATAGAAAAGTTCGGTTGATTCGACAGCCAACCCTGGGTGCGTGAAAGTAATTTATATTTCCGGAATATTCCTGCGACTAAAGATCGTCAGGCCACAAAAAGTCTATAAATTTAAAAACGGCTCTTGATCTCGGAAAAGCGAGCCGACAAAGCCGTCCTCGTTTATTTCGTGAATTTCCGCTTCCGGATGAGAGAGACTCAAACCTAAGAGGCGAATCGGTGAAATCGAGCATCCTTGATCGAGCAGGAACTCCCCTAAGAGTTCCTTTCCGAATGAAAAAAATTCCGTCGCCGACGTCGGTGGTGTCGGCAGTGTTCTACTTCTAGTTTTAAGAGTAAAATCCGAAAACTTAATCTTCAAAGTGATCGTCCTAGCTGAAAATGATTTCGATGAAAGCCTCTTCTCAAGCTCGATCGAAAGATCCTTTAATTCCGTCAAAAGGTCATCCGTCTTTTCCAAATCCGCCGCAAAAGTGGATTCCGCTCCTAAGGACTTACGGATTCGATCGGATAAAACCGGCCTTTGATCGATACCCCTTGAAATGGAATAGTACCAACGTCCTGTTTTTCCGAAATTCTTAATAAGAAATTCCAACGATTGGCGTTTTAGATCGCTGCCTTTGAAGATCCCATGAGCATGCATCTTTTTTAATGTAACTTTTCCGACTCCGGGAAAAGCTTCGACATTCAGGGATTCGATGAACGTTTCCGTTTCCTCCGGTCGGATTACGGTTAATCCGTCGGGCTTCTTAAAATCCGTGGCAACCTTTGCGGCAAATTTATTAATGGCCACTCCGGCGGAAGCGGTTAGGTTCGTTTCGGCCTTGATCCTGGCTCGAATTTCCTTCGCAATTTCGGTCGCAAACGGAATCCCTTTTTTATTCCGAGTCACATCCAGGAAAGCCTCGTCTAAGGATAGCATTTCGACCAAATCGGTATATTCTAAAAATATGATTCGAATTGCAGTCGATACCTCCTTGTAAACTTGGAATCTAGGAGGAACAAAAATAGCGTTCGGACAGAGGCGATATGCCTGCGAGCAAGGCATCGCGGAACGAACCCCGAATTTCCGCGCTTCGTAACTAGCTGCGCATACCACTCCTCGGGAGTTCGGAGGACCTCCTACGACCAGCGGCTTTCCTCGGTATTCGGGAAAATCCCTTTGCTCCACCGAAGCGAAGAACGCATCCATATCGATATGTAAAATCTTGCGAAACACTTACTTAGAAAGTCATACTATACATATAAATAGCTATGTCAATTCTATTCCATAGTGCGTAGGTAGGTCAGTACGTAGATTTCCTCCGAACCGTTCTCTCTCAGAATGCGACTCGCTTCATTAACGCTCGCTCCCGTCGTAAAGACGTCGTCCAATATCAAAACCTTCTTAGGACATTTTCCGATCCATTCCTCTCGGATTGCCCAAGAATTTCTTGCATGGAAAAAACGGTCCGCGTAAGCTTTTCCAGCCTGTCTTGTCTTGCTCATTTTTTTGAGAGGATGTATGCAAGACAGATTCAAAATCTCTTCCGTACGAAGCAGAAGTTCCCGCATCGGGGAGAACGGGCGAGCGGGAACCGTTCCCCACCAAGGCGGAAACGAGCTAGGCAATAATAGATACGCTTGCAATCCGAGATCTTTACAATTTCTTAATACTCTCTTTGCACCTACGCTGAGAAATAAAGAAAGCGGATAGGTGGATTGTCTCTTGATTTTATTCAAAGCCTCCGCGAGGAGATCGGTTCGTTCGTGTAAAAAAATCGCGCGCGTAAAAAATACGTTTCTGGAAAGACAATAATTACATTGCCCTGCCTCGATCTTCCAAGAACACACGGGACACTTTGGATACCTCCTAGTCTCCTTCGCTGAATTAGCGCATTCCTTACATAGACCCGAGCGTCGGGAAAAGAAATCTTCCCGACCGCAAATCCCGCATAGAATCGGATAAAAGTAATTTAAGGTTTCGTAGGCAAGCTTCCTGATCATGCCTATACGGGTAAAGAACCGAAATGATAGCGAATTTTTTCCGAGTCACATAACAACTAAGATTTCGGATTCCTCTTCTTGACCCATAATCCGTAAAGAACCCCTACGGTGAATCCTGCTACAAGAATGATTATTACTTTCCAGTCCAAAATAGGTTCACCTAAAAAATCTTCGAACACCTGCGGATCTCCGCTGAGCTAAGTATCGGGCCCGCGATGGAATCAGCCAATCACTTTCATGAAAGTCGGTCTTACATATGGAGTCTCATTTTGCAAATCATGATTATTCCAATATATAATCCGGCTCCAGGATTCTCGGACAATAAGTAAAGATCGTTCCTAAATAATGCCTTGCTAATGAATGAAACAACCATTCTCCCGCAGATCGTTTGACATCCAAAAAATTCGAATTCGCAAAACCGTTTCGCTCGAAGAACGAATCCAGGCTCCAATCTTCCTCTCCCGGCAGTACTTGAACTTTTAACATCGCGTAAAAGGCGCCCGACCCCGGATCGAAACGAAAGACGATCGATCTACCGCCTGCCGGATTGCGTATCGTAAATGTCGCCCATCCTCCCTTCGGCCCGGATTCTTCCGACTTCAGTTCGTATAATTCATACTGAAATTCTTTTTCATCGCCGAAGAATTCTTTGTAGGTGGTTCGAAACGCCTCGGAAAACTCCAACTTTGTTTGCAGGAGAGGATCCTCTTCTGGGTTCATACGGCAAGAATTTTGTAGGGAAACGGATTCTTCAAGGGAAAATCAGCGAAGGGTTGCCTCTAAAATCGTTAAGCGAAATTTTCGACCTATAATGTACTCTTTAACCTACCCAAAATAACGGGTAACGTTTTTGAGGAACTTCGAATTCCTTCAGGGCCCCGTCGAAGACGCAAGTTCGTTTATTTTCTTTTCCGAAATTACAATCGATGGAATAGTCCACCGCTTTCCTTTTTTCCGTCAACGGAATCACATACGGAATTTTATGAAAAATCTCATTTTTGGAATACTGAATCTTTTCGCGAAAGATCAAAAGGTTAGCCCGCTTTTTACCTATATAGATGGAAGTCAGACCTTCTCTTTCATTCCTTTCAAAGAAATACGCGACCCCTTCGGCGGTTATCAGAATCGTGCGAAATAAACTCGTATTATCGTCCGCATACCCTAAAATCTCCGGCTCAAAAACGTAGACCTGCCCATTTGCGGCAGCTCCGTGCTTCGTGCCGAAATCCTTGATATCAGAATTTGAAATAAATAATCCCGAAGTTTCATCATCGCCGAGGTCCAGGATTTTTTGAAACTTATCCTTGGAAGAATGCTTAAGAAGGATAGGAAAACCCTCCGCTCCTTCTCCTAAAACTTGCTGTCGCCCGTCGACCGCGCGGTAAACGATTTTATTACCCTTTTTTAAAGTCGCAAAATGAATTTCATCCTCGCTTTCCGAGGCCGAAAGTAAGATCGGTAAAAATATCAAGCTCGCAAAGAATCGTTTCATGGTCCATCTATCGGATTTTTATCCGAGAAGATCAACATCCGAACCCTATTTTTCCTATCGATTTACCGCCGGTTTGCTCGAGTCAATTTTACGGAAAATTAGATGAAATAGTCCGGAAATCGTCGATTAGGACGATATTTTTATAAGGAAGAGGTTTTAAAATCTTGAAATTATTAAAAGAAAAAAAGGGGCTTTCGATCGTTCTATTCCTTTATATTTTCCCTTTTTTTTCCCTTCCTAGTGAATCCGAAAACGCGCAAATATATAAAGAAATTATTGTGCAGGATTTTGAACAAGAAAGCTTCGGTTCCGAAAACATAAAAGCGAAGTTGGGACCCGATTTTCTCCCTGAGGTCAGAATTTCTTCCGTATTGCGTACCCCGGAGAGAGATTCTACAAAGTCTTTGTACGTAGAAGTCACTGCGGAAAAAAATCAATCCTTTGAAATTCTTTTTAATACTCCTTGGGTATCCGGCGACTTTGTGAAAGAATTCCGCTTTCATCTTTATGCGAACGAGGGCGGAGGCTCCCTATACATGTTAGTGCGGGATTCCACTCTTGATATTAGAAAAATATTAATTACTCATCTTCAATTCTCCGGCTGGAAAGCGATCGATCTGGATGTCAGTCGAAAAGTACGGCAGGATGACATGGTCTCCCACAAGCATTCCGAACTTTCTTTTTTGGGCTTCTTGTACGAGGCGCCGTTTGAACGGAAAAGAGGAACAAGAGAAATCTTTGTGATCGACGATATTCTCGCCAAAGTTCGGCCCAAATACTTACTGTTCCCTTCCGAAAAGACTTTGGTGAAATGAACAGAAGACAGAGGACAGACGCGCTCGCTTCGCTCACGCTAGACAGTAGCTGCTCGAGGTTGGAAAGGCAGCTGTGTGGAGGTAGAATCTACTGTAACACAGGAATCTTTCTGTAGAACATGGAAACACTGCTCACCAATGTTCAGTCCACTGACCAATATCCAGACGGATTGGATAATCGTTCCTTCTGCGCTCGAAATATTCCCAATCTCCTCGGGACCACGCCTCCCTCAAAAGATCATTTTCCTTTTTCAGAAAAGATTCGGTCTTCCAATCGCTTTCAGTAACGAGAAAGTTTTCGATCGGAGGAAGCGGACCGTCTTTGTACAAAATGCAAAGCTTTTCCGCTAATCGATACGTACCGAGTAATCGGCCGAGCTGACTATAGCCCGCAATATGCGGAGTGAAAATGGAATTCGGACATTGTGAGAGCTTTCGAATGAGATCTCCTTGCGGAGGTTCCGGATCAAAGACGTCGATCACTTTCGAAAGATCTTCGCGGGAAATAATTTCTTCAAAGGCTTCCCGACTCCAAATTTCTCCGCGACTCGTATTCAAAACTAAAGTTCCGCTTCGCAATCGGACCGCTTCCGTCTTAGTAAACATTCCTGACGTCGGATAAGGAGTTTCGAGAGTCAAAGGAACATGGAAACTTATTATTTCACAATCATACACTTCGCTTAACGAAACAGATGTTTCTTTGATATATGGATCGCTATAGACGAACCCGATTCCGTAAGAAGATAGAATCTTTGCGAATGCTTTACCCGTATTTCCGAATCCGACGAGGCCTATCTTTTTTTTTCTCAACTCATCCGCTGCAAAAAAGGATCGAACCCCGACCCAACAATATTCTCCCACTGATCCCGCGTTACATCCGGGTGAGTTCAGGAATATTCGGCCCGCCTTCTTCAAATCGGAAAGATTCACATGATCAATGCCGGAACTCACCGTCGCAAAAATCTTAACGCTCGGAAATCCGATAAAAGTTTCCGAATTGATCGGGAGGCGAGTGTTTGCGACTAAAATCTCGGGCTCTTCCTTAGCTATCGACTCAAGCTCGTTCTTCGCGTAAGAACGTGTTTCCAATTTCCGGAAATTCGAAAAAATGGATCCGGCTCCGGTGGTCCCCTCGGGATAATATAACAAAGGAAGTTGCACCGGGATAGTTTCCCGTGAAGAGTCTTTCATTCCAATATTTTTTCTTTCAAAAACGTCTTGCCAAGACTGCCCTTGCGATTACTTTCATCGCTTCGAACCGGAAACTAAATATGTTAGAACGAATCAAACAACTCCCCCGCATCGTTTGGCTATCCGCCATCGGTGTTTTTTTATTACTTCTCGTCATTTTTATCTTATGGGAACCGACCTCCAAAAGCGGCAACTTCGGAAATAGCCAAGACACCTTGGACGGTTTTACGGTCTCCCGAAACGACGCCGGAGAATGGACTCTTAATCCCGAAATCGTGGATACTTCGCGTAGCATTTATAAAGACGGAGAGTGGTTATCCTACGACGATATTTTAAAATTCGCCGCTTCGGGCGAACTGGATCTGGTTTCGGAGCTATGGGCATTGCGCAGACGCTGTCCGGAAGGTTATACGATCGACCAGTGTAACGAGGTAGTAAAAGCCTTTCTATTAGACCATTATCCCGGCGCCGCGGGAGAAAAACTGATGGCATTATTCAAAAAGTACCTCACGTACGAGCAGGTGATGCGATCCTACGAGATGCCGAAAGATTTAAAGCAGGAAGAGACGTACGAACTTATCAAAAAGAAACGAAGGCAAGTATTTTCCGAGCAGGATGCCAAACTTATTTTCGGCTTAGAGGAATCCGAACGACAATACCAGTTCGGACTTTCTCACTTTTTGAATGAAACGAAAAGCGTTTCGGGCGATGAAAGGATCAAGCGATACGAAAATTATAGAAAAGACGTCTACGGAAACTATTACGACGCGATCCTAAAAAGAGAGCCGAAGTTTAACAAGTACGAAACGGAATTATTCCTAAGAGAGACCGACATGAATAAGATGGCTGCCGCTCAAAAAGATCCTCAGCTTCGATCCATACGGGAAAAATATTTCGGAAAAGACGGCGCGGATCGGATCGAGAAAGTTTATAAGGATATCGAAATACAAAAGACAAAAGAATCGGAAACCGAGAAGGAGGAGCAGACTTGGCTAAAAGCAAATCCGAACGCAAAACCGGCCGAACGGGAAAAGGCGATATCCGCAATTCGAACCCGTATCCTAGGATCACAAGACGCCGAGGAATACGGACGTAGAAAAGCGCTTGAAGAAGATCAAAAACGACTAAATCTCAAATGATCGTTTTCCCGAAAAATCCCTTACGACTATTTCTATCCGCGTTAGGGATTTCACTCGGATTACTCTTAGCAATGGAGCCTTTCGGTTTTTTTCTAGCCGGGGGAGCGTCCGCAATTAGCGCCTACTTATTTTTTCTAGAGTTAAAAGAATGGCCGCAGAAATTTCAAATTCTTTGGCTATTGCTTCTCTCTCAGATTCTAAATTTCACAGTATTCTTCTGGATTCCTTCCTCAATCTCCGCCATTTCGGGAGCGGGGGAATTCATTTCCTGGACTCTCTTTTTAATCTACGGTTTTTTTTCCCATATAAAACTGTTTTTGTCCTTTTACGGATGGAAATTTTCCGTCGATCTCTATAAGAAATATCGCAACAACGAATCGGAACTTCTCCGCCTGGAGTGGTTTCTCTTTCCGGTTTGGGGAATTCTGGGAGATATCGTAACGCCGCAACTATTTCCCTGGTTCTGGGGAAATTTGGCCGAAGGGAATCTGTCCTTCTCCCAGATCGCGGCGACGACCGGAATATATGGAGTGGGTTTCTTCCTACTTTTGGGCGGAGCCAGCATTGCTTCATTACGAAATTTAAATTTACGAAAACTAGGTATTCTCGGGATCGTTTTCTTCGGACTTACATGGACTTTAGGGGGGTATCGATTATTAACCGCGCCCGATTATAGAGTGCCGAATACCACCCCTAACGTGGAAAACGATTTGCTTAAACTGTCGGCGATCATGATTCAACCGAATACTTCCCCCGCTAAACGTGAATTTGCGGAGAATCCCGAGTATCTCGGGCAAGCGATGAGCAGAAATCTAGAAATGGCTTTATCCTCCTCTTTGGAGAACGTTCCGCCTCCGGATCTTATCTTTTTTCCCGAATCGGCGATCCCATTTCACGGGACTGACTTGAATCCGAATAACGTTTCTTCAGGAGTATATTCTCCCACGTTTCACGGACTCGTATTATATTTAACTTATAAAACCGGCGCGGATTTATTATACAATGAATTGAATCAATCCGATGAAGGATTGCGAAATCAAGTCACTTTGATTTCTTCCGAAACGAGAGAAATACAACGTTATGATAAACGTCGCTTATTGGCGTTCGGCGAATATTTACCGTTCGAATCCACCTTCCCTTTTCTAAGAAGTTTATTTAAAGAGACCTCTCGTTACGTCCGCGGTGGAAGTCCTAAACCGCTTTTAGGCACGCGTTCATTTTACCGGGTTCGACAACCTTCCCCGCCTACACCGGAGGAAATTTCGGCGATCCAAACTCCGGGAAACTTTCCTTCGATAGCGCATTCTTCCTCTCCCGAAGATAGCGTTCCCTATCAGATCCTACCGCTGATTTGCTACGAAGCCATGTTCCCTTCCCTAGTGCAGGATTCCATTCGCGAAGCCCGCAAAAACGAATATACGATTTTGGCGAATCCTACGAACGATTCTTGGTTTTCATCAAGAGCGGAAGCCTGGCAGCACGCCGGTACTTCCCGTTTTCGGGCGATAGAATTCGGTTTAAGCTTTGTCCGACCGACGGTTAGCGGGATCTCCTTCGTAGTCGATCCGTTCGGCAGAGCTTTGAGCACGCCGATAGAATCCGGGGAAATCGGAACGAAAGCGTTTCTCTTGCCGGTAACTAAACTCGTTCCGGAAGGAAATACTTTTTATTCGCGATGGGGCAATCTACCGTTTTACCTCTATTCAGTCATCGGTACGATTCTATTCCCTTTTTTGAATATTTTTCTTTTCCGAAAGAGCGCAAAAAAATAGACAAATGTTTCGAAGGAAAAACTAAAATAAATTAAGCGAAGATCGGAATTTCTTTCTCGCTAAAAACGAGTCGTCCAACGAGTTTACGAAAGAATAAACGCCTCCCGATCCGCTGTGAATGGAACAAAAAATAGAAGGGGGCCGAACAGAGAACCGTATTTCGAATCAAAGAGAGGTGGATTTGTTACTTCATACGTTTTGTCACCTCCCCGGCATCAACACCGTGGAGGAAGGAAACCTTTGGCGACGGGGAATCTTAAACTGGGATTCCCTTCGAGAGGAATTACTTTTAAAAGCCAAGTCTCCCGAAGATACTTATTCCAGACTGGTACTGGATTCGATCGAATTCTCGAAAAAAGAACTGGAAAGAAATAACTGGGACTACTTTTTCTTCGCTCTTCCCAATGATCAAAAATGGAGACTCTTTCCTCATATTCGATCTCGGCTTCTTTACCTGGATATCGAAACGAGCGGACTTTCGCGCGAGGACTTTATCACGGTAGTCGGAACCTACGACGGAGTCACGTTTAAGGAATTTTTGCGAGGGCGGGATATGGATGATTTCCCGGAAAAAGTTCATCCCACACATATTCTTGTCAGCTATAATGGCGTAGCTTTCGACGTCCCCTTTATCGAAAAAGAATTCGGACGAAAATTTAAAAATCGACATTTCGACTTGATGTATCTTTTACGCAGTCTAGGTTATCGCGGAGGTTTAAAAGGTTGCGAGAAAGCGTTAGGAATCGTTAGAAATCTTCCCTTCGAAGTTAACGGTGCGGACGCCGTAAGACTCTGGTGGCAGTACGTTCAGTACGACGATTTGGAAGCCCTGGATTTATTATTGCGGTACAATCGGGAGGATGTCATGCATCTCGAACTTTTATTCATTAAAGCCTATAATTTAAAATTAAAACAAACCCCTTTTTACGGAGAAGTGATTCAGGAAGATGTTCCTTCTTGATGCGAAAGAACATCTTCGATATTTCTATGCCGAAGCGTCCCCGATCCATCGATAAGTCTCGTACGGTGGTTCCGTTTCGACGACTTCGACCCAACCCTTTTCGACGAATTTTCGCACCATCGAATGCAGGATTGCCATTGCGGTATTATAGTAACCGGAATGAGCTACCTTTTCCCCCATCGCCTCGAGAGTCAGGCTAGAAAGATCATATTCTTTTTCCTTTAACCTGCGGATAATACCTCTCTCCAATATCTGCAAAGTCTTATATAATAATTTGATCGCCTTTTTCGGATCTTCGGGCTCCGGTCCATGCGCGGGAAGCAATCGGCGGATCGACATTTTGGAGATTCTATCGAGTGATCTATAATAATCCTCGAGATTGCCGTCGATCTCGGCATAAATGGAAGAAATATTCTGCAAAACCAGATCCCCCATAAAGAAAATATTTTCTTCCAATAGATAGGGAGTTAGATGCCAAAGATTATGACCCGGAGTGTGCAGGAATCCTATGTCCCTACCCCCCGCGTGGATCACATCCCCTTCCACTAATTCCACATCGAATTTTAGAATCGGTTGTATCCGATCCCCGCGACTCAGGGTCATCCGTAAATTTTCATTACCCGCTTCCAGACGAACGATTTCCCGTTTACGATCCTCGGGAGAACGATGCCCTTTATAAACGAGCCTTTTGGAGGCTCTATTGAATACTTCCACGTATTCCAAATAGTTGCCGATACCCGCTGCCATTCCTTTCATCGCATACAGCTTAGCATCGGTATAATATCGAATCGTAAGAATCGCGCTCAGATGATCCAAATGATTATGGGTATAGAAGATATGTTTTATTTTGCTTAGATTCAAATCCACTTTTCGAAGGGCTTTTTGAAGCATTCCGAGATTGGCGAGATATCCCGAATCGATCAGCGCAGGTTCTCCGTCCGGGAGAATATAAATATTATTGGGAGCATAAAACGGTTGGGGGATTTCGGTTTTGAGAATACCGTCTCCGATTTCGACTATGTCTGGGATTGAATCATACTTATAAACTTTCAATTAGAACCCCGTCTTAATTTTTCTCTAGGAAAATAGGTTACTCTTTTCACGACAAGCCTCTAAATTACCGGAGCGAATATAACGAGAAAGTTCGGCTATCAATGCCAAACGCGGTTCGGCTTCCTTACCGAGAATTCGCTTAATATGTTTCGTTTCAAAAGAGGATAGTTTTCCGTCAAAGGAGCAAGCAAGGCATAATAATCTCAGACAGGCTTCCTTTTCCGATTCCTCCAAATTTTGAATCAGAGTCCTAAACGTTTCCAAATCGTCGAAGGTTGTCGCGTCGGACGCGATATCGAAGGCCTTATAAAGTTTGACTAGTAGATACTCCAGATTCGGATGAAATCTTTGCGTAAAAACGACCGAATTCCCGACGGCCGATAAAAATGCCAGCTTCGCATTCTTACTTAGGAAATCTTTTCTTTCCAAAATTTGCTCGGTTATCTCTCTCGCTAAAACTCTCGAAATCAATCGAATTCTTAGTTCGGAAAGAATGGAATATATGACTACGCCGTCCCATATTGCGGTAATGGGAGCCGCAATGAAATCCGTATAGACTCGCAACGAATTTCTGGCGAAAATTTTGCGCAGAACTATTTTCGCCAACAAATTAGAGAGAAGGACTTTGGCTTTGTACAAAAAAGTCGCGACGAGAAAACTTCTCTTATCCGTTAGTCGCAACGGATCGATACCCAAAAGTTTTAAATCCGGATCGGGAATTTCCAAAGCCATTCGAGCGAGAAGGTTTACGTTCCCCGTCAGTAATTCGGGATCGTCTTCCAATTCCATTCCCGCTAGACTCGTCAATCGATATGCCCCCCATAACCCGAGCTGATACAGAATATAGAATTCTAATATCGTTCCGAATAACAGTGCCAGCCCGGAGTATGTCCATTTTTCCATAAAAACGGGAGAAAGGAATTCGGGAGATTCCGGAAAAAGCGTTTCGATAAGAATGATGCCGCAGGTAGTCCAAAAACCCGCGTGCATCGCCCAAAACGTAACCCAGCGAATGATTCGATTGCTTTCCGGAAAAAAATTCGTAGGGATTTGTCCGGTGTTTCGCCCGCTTTTTCTTTCTTCTTGCCGGACATAATCTTGGAGAATATTGATCCCCCATCGTTCTAAAAGACCCGGTTTGTATTCGGGGAAAAAGTCTTTGCCGGCTTCCATTCGGTGATGATCCAATCCCGAAAGTAAGGAATCGTCAATCCGAATGGGAACCTTAGCCGGATTCTTTAGGTCAAATCGTTTGATTCCACGCGTTATAAAACCCGGGGATTTCATTCTTGACCCAGCCTTACCGATGATTGATACTAGAACTATGGGATCCCTTACGATGTTTGACCGACTCGCGAATCTGAAAAAAAAACAATTATATCTAGTCGGTAGCCTATTACTTTTTACTCTTTCCTGCGAGCACCACAATTCGACCAAGTCCGACTTAACGGTGACTTCTACGGACGGTTCGGTTAACTTTAGCATTCACGGAAGCTTGGATAAGACCAAGACCCCCAACTGCGGAACGGCATCTCCGTATTCGGCAAGCACTACGACCGGCGGAACTTCGACTACTACTACTACGAGTACATCGACTTCGTCCGGTTCATCGAACACCCAATTCACCGTAATCAGCAGGCTTTATTATACGACCGGGGATTACGTTTATTTAAAGTTCCTCTATGATAGTACGCAAAACCAGGGACAAATCGATTCCCAGCAAGGATTCTCTTATTCGGGAAGTTTAACCGCAAAACCTCTTGTCGCGAATTACGGAAAAATCGCCTGGGGGGGAAGCGGTGTGCCCGTGGATACATCCGTATCCGGTTCTCAAGCACTTTCCTATTTAACGGTAACTCTTGATCTGGTCGGAAACGTCGTCTCCAGCGGGAGCGCGGGTTTGTCCCTCACGCAATGTTATACCGTCGACTTTATCAATTGTACTTCGGCAACTTCGTCTAGTATGTGTTATACGCAGAATGGACAACAGTGTTTCAATTCTCAGTCCGTATCGGGTGTAAGCGTTTCCATCAAAGGAGACGTAAACTGCACGAGCCAATCGATTCCTGCAGGAACGTCCACCACAACCCAATAAAAAAAGGGCTGCCCATCCCTGAGGCAGCCCGACTCTCTCTGCTAACTTTGAAACGATAGGATTGCTGTTTTACATATCCTGTTCGTTCCGCCATATCCGATTCTTCTTAAATTCCGGATCTAAGCTCGATAGATCCTTATGCGGAACGAATTTCCTCGTAGTATGCGACACATAATACGCATTATACGCCAAAATTTCATTTTACGAATACGCATGTATTAGACCCTTTTTCTCCTTATTCCGGGCTAAATTATTCCGAATCGGCTCGGTACTTCGATATAAATTCCGAGATGTAAAAGCTCTAATATTTTCGGATGATGATTGCTTATGTTTTAAAAACTTATTAAACTAAAAATATGGAAAAGACACTAAACACAGATCAGAAGTTTAGGGAAAAAGTGAAAGTAGTACACGTCGAACACAGACAATCGAGCGGACATACTCCGCAAAAGTCTGCGATTCGAAGAAAAGCGCAGGAAGAAGAGCAGATACCGAATTTCTGGCTCTTTTATTTGCTGATGACGATAGGTTCTTTATTACCCGTCATCGGCGTATTATTGGCGTTCATCGTGTTTTCTTTCGCAAAGACAAAATTCTTTAAGTTTTTGCCGTTGGTTATAAGCCTTACTGCAAACGCTTATTTTTTCTATCTTCGCCAGCATTCGGGATCAGTATTCCACTTATTGAAAAACGCGGTTTATTGATTTCGATTTAGATCAAGTTTCCCGATTCTTCTAAACGGAAGGAATGGGATTCTCTGCGATCCGAAGTCAGGGTCCGGACTCTTAAAGCTCTACACTGGAGTCAGCTTCCGGAACTGTTCCTTAACCAGAGCCCCTTCCGGAGTCTCAGGGTAGCCCTTTAAAAATCTCAAGAGTTCCTCGACATCGGCTTGGAACTCCTCGTTTAAGGTTTTACGAATATTATACCGATTCAGCAAGGAAAGGATCACCATTTCATCCTGACTAGTACGGTCTTCCTTTGCAAAAAGCGAATGAGTCAATTTTTTATCGTTCTTATCCGAGTATTCAAGAAGCTTTAAGACGGGATAAGTGTACAAACCGTTTTTAAAATCCTTTAACGGGATCTTTCCGGTTTGTTCTCCCGCCTGAAAGTAATCGATCGCGTCGTCTTGTTTCTGAAAGAGAGAGCCTAGACGGATGCCGAATTCGTGCAATTTTTTTAGATTTTTCTTAGGTGTCTCCGCGAGGATTCCCGCCGCCTGGCAGACCGCCCCGAATAACGACGCGGTTTTACCGTAGACGACACGATCATAAATGCCTAAATCCAATTTCGGGTTCCGTTCCCATTCCATCTGAATCAGTTCGCTGATGGAAAGATCCTTGATAACCTGAGTAAATAGATCCATTAAGGATGGCGATCCGAGACTATTTAAATGATCGATCCCGCAGGCTAATAAATAGTCGCCCGCAAGAATGGCCGTCTTATTTCCGAATTTAGAGCCTACGCTAGGAACTCCTCTCCTAGTCTGGGCTTCATCCACTACGTCGTCGTGCAGTAGGCTCGCCGCATGAATCAATTCCGCGATTGCTCCTACATCCGTATATTTTTCCCCTTTATATCCTAATATCCTGCACATGCAATAGTGCAGAACGGGGCGAATCCGCTTCCCTCCGGAACGAATCGTATAATCCTTAATTTCGGCGAGCAAACGCAGGTCCTCGTCGATGATTTCATAGAGTTTTTTGTCGAACTTTCGGACGAGGAGGTCCTTCAATCCCTTGGCTTTCACGGAGTTTCCTTGTTTCGACACTATTTCCGAACGAATTTCCCGCTCAAGCAGGAAAGCTCGGAAATGCGGAAATGAAAGAAACTTTAATCAAGGTTTCCACTTATTATCCAGCGCGAGAAGATGTCTGGAAAGGATCTTTTCCATCTCACGATTTTCCTTCTTTCGATAGATATGTATTAAATTCCGGAACATCCTCTTTAAAATCGTGAGGCTGCTTGCATGAGTAAAGTATCGATCGTGCGCTTGAAAGCCGTTGGCTTTTAAGAAACGAATGCAGGTGGAACGATCCAGCATCACGCCGCCGTGATAGGGGTCGATATGCGTCTCATAATCGCTGGATTCGAAATGCAAAAGAAAATGCAGTGGCATATTTACTCCGTACAATGGAAGACGAAGTCTGTGCGCTACCAAAAGATAAATTACGGATAAGGAGATCGGGATTCCTCGTTTCTTAATAAAGACCCGATGCAAAAAGGAATTATCCGGATCTTCGTATTCGTCATGGTTCCCCACGAACCCCTCCTCTTGGGAAAGTACTCGAGTAAGGAAATGCACTTTAACGTCATCCGAGGCCAGATCCTCGTTTAGATCCACTAACTCTTCCACTCTGAGTGCGATTCGATCCAAATATGTCCTAAATTCAGGATAGGATAATTCCGGTTCTATCACGGAGGAGAGCAGGAATACCCCTTCCTCCAAATCGTCATAGTGGTTGGGATGCCCTTTTTCAGCCAATGCCACATAACGCAAGGTTATCCGTTCGGCATGAACCGCAGGGGCAGCCCCTCTCGCGAATACGCGTAATGTCGGATCTTTTAGCTCGTCGGCGACCTCGCAAATGCGAACCTGCCAGGGAATCATCGACGCAATCTCGCCGATAATTCTAGATCTTTCCGCCGAAGTCGAAAACTCAAGCTGATAAAACTTATCCTCGATCTTATCAGGCGGGAAGGGAACTGTTCCGTAAGGTGAGTCGGAGGATTGCATAGCAATAACGTGAATCTTGGAAAAGCAGCGTCAATTAGGAAGTTTTTCTAATGATCAAAAAAGGATGCGATGTATAAACTAACTATGTCGTTCGTTTATGTTCGCTTTCCGTAGGAGAAAAAGTATAGGATGAAGTCAAGGAAGTTGAAAGAGAAAACGGAAAAGAGACGATTTTTTTTCCAAGTTTAAAGGTTAGTAAGAAAGAACGATTTATTCAAAAAAAGACGAAGAAAAAATCTTTTGATTTGTTCTACGGAATAAAACGGCCGGTTAAGGCAAACCTCTCCTAACCGTTTTGGATTATTCGTCGTCTGTTATCAAAGAATATTAAACGCTAAGAGCGTCTAGTTCTTCCAACGCCTTCTTTTCCTGCTCCGCGTTCGGAGGAGTTCCATGCCAAGCCGGATTGTTTTCCATAAAAGAGACCCCTTTCCCGAGTACGGTGGTAAAGAGGATAATCGAGGGAGATCCTTTATGAGTTTTCGCTTTTTCGAAAGCCGATAGAATTGCGGCAATGTCGTGTCCATCCGCTTGGATAACATTCCAACCGAAAGCGGCAAATTTCTTGTCCAAGGGTTCCAAGTTCATGACGTCTTTCGTAAAGCCGTCGATTTGAATCCCGTTCTTATCCATGAATGCGATCAAATTATCGGTTTTATAATGTGCGGCGGATTGAGCGGCTTCCCAGGTCATTCCCTCTCCGCATTCTCCGTCCGAGATACAGGCATAAACTGTGTAATTCTTTTTAGCTAAACGTGCTCCGAGCGCGATCCCCACCGAAACGGAAAGACCTTGGCCCAAAGATCCGGACGAGCTTTCGATTCCTTTGAGATAACGAGTGGAAGGGTGACCTTGTAGTCTCGAGTTGATATTTCGAAACGTCAATAATTCGGACTCGGGGAAGAACCCCGATTGAGCCATTGCCGCATAACGGACGGCACAAACGTGACCGTTGGAAAGAATCAAACGATCCCTATCTTCCCATTCCGGATCGGTGGGTTTGTGATTCAAAACCTTCTTATAGAGAACGGCATATATATCGGCAAGACCAAGGGGACCGCCCGGGTGGCCCGACTTGGCCGCAGTGACCATCTTAATCACATTCTTGCGTATGTTATTGGCGAATTCTTTTAGTTCCTTGATATCGTTCATTCCGACCTACTGCCTTTCTCAACCTTAACTTCCGGATCGGAAGAGGAATAATCCCGAGAGATATACGATTGTATATAATGGTAGAAAAACAAAGTGCAGTTTCCTATGGAATCTTTTTTTTCCGGTTATCCCGGACCAACCCATAAGAAGCATTAAAACCAAAGCTAGAGCCGCAACACCCCGATGAATATCGATGATCAACCGATCCACGACGGGAATAAATCCGGCGGCATCCATCCCGCCGAATAAATATTTTAAGGATAGTAAGTAAATTGCAGCCGCGAGATTAAAACTCATTCCTGCTAGATTGAAAATTCGATGCAGACGATTGTTTCTGAAGCGAAACCAATATCCGAGATAAAATAGTATGATGGAGATCGTCATCCCCAGGTTGATAAGGAGAAATGGCATTTTAGTCCACTTAGCGATTCTATCCGAATGGAGAAAATCCTTTTTAATCGGTTGACCCGGGAATTCCGATTTGAATACTGGTTAACGAGTCCGAATGCTGCCTTAGCTCAATTGGTAGAGCAGCTGACTTGTAATCAGCAGGTTGGGGGTTCGATTCCTCTAGGCAGCTGATCTGGCGCAGGAAAAGGACATCTTTCTTTTCCGGACTCTTCCAACTACTTCGGGTAGGTACTCAAGCGGTCAACGAGGGCAGACTGTAAATCTGCTGGCCAAGCCTTCGAAGGTTCGAATCCTTCCCTGCCCAATAATTTCCTTCTCCATAAATAAATCGGATTCGAATAGAGTAATGCGTTTGCGACCCGTAGGGAGCAATACGAGACAGGATGTCGAGTAAGCATTACGACGAGCCTACGCGAGTGAGGCAGGATGCCGAACGAAGGGGAGGCGAATCCTTCCCTGCCCAATAATTTCCTTCTCCACAAATAAAATCGGATTCGAATAGAGTAATGCGTTTGCGACCCGTAGGGAGCAATGCGAGACAGGATGTCGAGCAAGCATTACGACGAGCCTACGCGAGTGAGGCAGGATGCCGAACGAAGGGGAGGCGAATCCTTCCCTGCCCAATAATTTCTCCACAAACAAAATCAGGATTCGAATTGAGTAATGCGTTTGCGACCCATAGGGAGCAATACGAGACAGGATGTCGGGCAAGCATTACGACGAGCCTACGCGAGTGAGGCTTTTCAGTTATCTCCTAGATACGGAAGTACCGGCTCCATCGGAGAAAAATTTCCTAGAAATTTTGCGAATTCCAGGAGATTCCCTTTTTTATATTCGAATCCTCGCAATGTAAGTACGGGATTTCTTATCCTGAGCAACATCTCTTTCCAGTCTTGAGAATTCAAATAGACTAATATATTCGGATCGGAAGCTAATTTTGGGGTGATCTCGGCGATTCCCTTTCTCAGATGAATCGTAAACTCTTCCCCAGTATCCTTGAATTTAAAGGAAACCTTACCGTCTATCTTGGCGCTTGCGACCGGATCCAAGTTTATCGCAAGATTGTCGAAAAAGATCGAGAGAGGATATCGGCGAAGCAGAGGAGGATTGGGCTTAACCTGAAATTTTGCGACAAAGCCGTCTCGAATTTCTGAAGCTTCCGTTAAATAATAATGCCGAGCATTCGCATTGTTTTCTTTCAGCCCGAATTCTCGTAACGATCGAATCCGTATTTCCTTCGCTTTCTTATTGCCGGGATTTATTCGTAAAACGTACCCTGTTAACTGAAGAGCTGATTGATATTTTTTTTGCTCCAGCTTGCTTTCGGCAAACGCCAATAATTTCTCTTCGCCTCCTGCCAAATCGGAAACTAGTTTGGCCTGCTCATTCCTAGATAACGGCTGTAAGTCGGCAGAGTCCCCGGTAAACCAGCCAAGGTTTCCGTTAAACATCGAACGAACGGACCAGGAAACTTTTCCGTATACTTCCTGGAGATAAGGTGAAGAAGCTAAATGTTTCGGCAACTTTACGTATTCCACTAAGTCGTCCGGGTTGAATCCGCGATTGATTCCGCGCAGGGATTGATCGTGAACGAATTGAATCGCGTCCCGGTAATCGGTTAAAATACCGGAAATACCGGAGGACCCGTTAAGAGGACGCCCATGACTAGGAACTAGATATTCGGGTCGAAGGGCCCGGGCAATATCCAACGATCGATACCACTTTTTAAGACTTCGAAACCAAGTTCCTCGAATCGTATATAAATTCGGAAATGATTTGTAGAAATTATCTCCCACTAATAGGGCTTTGCGGTCCGGAATCCAGACGTAAATTTGATCGTCCGTTTCTCCGGGTGCATGAATCAATTCTAGTGGAACTCCCGCAATGGTAACCGATAATTTCTCCTGAAACGTTTTTGTAGGAGGCAGGTAATCGATTTTAGTCGAGCTATTATATCCCTGGTAAGGCCCTATTCCTACGTTAACTACCTCTTCTTTCGTTAAGTAATTTCCGTACATCCGTGCGCTTCTGGAACCGATGATAGGAACCGTTTCACTAGCCAGTCTTTCTATATTCGTCTTCAAAGTTTCATGGGCAAAAACCTCCGGATTGCCGCTTATCGCAAATGCCGGAGAACCGAAAATATGGTCCGGATGACTGTGAGTATAAACGATCGCCTTAATCGGCAAATCGGAGATCTTACGAAACTCGGCTAAAACCTCCTCGCCCGATTTAAGATCTTCCAAAGTATCGACGATAATCAGCCCGTCCTTTCCGACGATCAATATCGAGTTTGCAATCCCGAAACCGACGGCCGAGTATATTCCCTCGGCGACTTTATAGATTTTCCGCTCGAATTCGGAATTGAATTCCTCCAACTTCGTATTCCGGCGCAGGGACGATCCCGGATCGGATCCGCTGCATGAAATGAAAACCAGAATATGTATTATAAAATTTTGTTTCTTCATGATTTTTCCTATGCGAGAAGTTTCCGAATCCAAAAGAACGAGAAATGATTAAAATTATTCCCGGGTAAAAAATCGGCAGAAATCGTGTTTACCGTATTTTCGCCCATACCGAAACGAATCCGAAACCCGGCCAAATTCCCCTTTTCCGGGCAGTTTCCGTGACAATATGCGTATCTTGGCCGGGCCGGATTTTCCGCATTATTTTTTAACACTATCCCTGGACGCAAAATAGAACGGCGCATATTAAAAATATTTCAAGTTTGGGTCCTTACGCAATCACTGCTTTTCCCATAGAATTGAACTAGGCTTCACCGAAATAATATAGTATTCGTTCCCTTTTCGGATTTCAGCGTACGTTCTTTTCAAAACTTTGCGGTACACTATGTAATCTAAGTTCCAAGGTCCTAGTATGGACAGCGGACCGGTTACCGGAGTGGAACTTGTAACGTCGAGGGGATTCGGTCCATCGGGGATCGGAGAATCCTTCCAAATCCACTTTGCGTTGATGGGCAGATACGCGAGATCCGCAAAAGCGTAACTCGCATCCTCTTCGTCCTCATTGACGGAGGCCAAGATCGTATCCAAGTTTCCCGGAAGTGCTTCCTTACAAAATTGAGGCTGAATGCTGACCGGCCCGAAGAACGGTCGTCGAATCACTTTACAAATATATTTCGTTCGATCGGATAAAACCAAGTTCGCTTCCCGGTCTCGAACGTCCCAGAACGGAAGGTGGTTCTTTTCCTCGTCGGGCAGAAGCTTCGACAGAATTTCATTAGATTCGGCGTCATCTTCGCCGTCGTCATCCTTATCCGAAATTCCTTGATTCATTAGAGAAAGAAAATATTCCGCTCCTTCCCGTCCGCCACCGTATATTGCGTAAGCAAGGACAGGATCCGGATTTTCCTTTATTAGTATTTTCAGCGCCGGCAAATATGAACTAATCCAATCAGTATTAGAAATCTGACATATTTTGCGAAAGAGCAACTCGGCCTCTTCCCCTCCGGTGTACGTTTCCGAGGAAAAGGAACAGGCTTCCTTTTTGCGATCCATGAGCAATAAGTTCTTAGCGGATTCTAATCTGCCTCGTCTTGCATTGCCATAAGAAGAACTCATCAGAAAATAGCGGGCACTCGCTTCTAGCCGCCCTCTATTTCGCAGAAACTTCGCATATAGATATAGTATATCCGACTTAGAATCCGCGCTAAGGCTCTTGGATCGACCGGACAAAAAAATTCGGCGGTACGGTGATCCTTTTCCGGATTGCAACGCGGAACCCACCCAAAGAGGCAAAGCAGCGTCTTTAGTTAAGAGATCCTTCTCGACCAAGTAGGTAAATACGTGATCCCAACCTTCGTAATCTCTCGTTTTCATTTTAAGCGAGTAACAAAGTCGGACTAGCGGGAGATTCTCCTTTTTCGAAAGGGAACGATACGGCTCCGGTATCGATTGTAGCGGAGTCACCGCGGCATCGGAAACGGTCGTTTGTTCGGCGCGAGTAAACTGCGGAGTCGCTTTAGTGCAGGAATGGGTGATTCCGATTAAGGCGTAAGGGCTTACTCCCAAACTTTGGGCAAGCCCCTGAACGAAACCGGACCAGTCTCCTTTTTTATTTTTAATCGTACCGGCCCGAATCTGATATTGCAAAGCCGGGACGTATTTATTAAATTTTTCGTAAAGAAAGTAAAGCCGTGTCGAAGCGGTCTTCCGCACATCGGAATTAGAGGAGGTTTTAGCGACTTCTTCGTAAAGAGGAATCGCAAAAACCGGCGATTCTTTTTCCAGCGAATACGCGTCTTCGTACGTAATCGAAAAAACCGGTCGAACATAAAAGAAAATAAGGACGGATGCGCATAAGATACATTCGGAAAACCTAAAATACATTCTTTAGGATCTCCTTTTTAGCGTCGGCTTTGTGAGTCAGGGGACAAATTTCCGTCGGGACATGGGACGGGTGAAACAATTCGCTCGTTTTTTTATTGCAATCCGGGCCGGGCAATTTTCCCGACTCCGGGCAGATCATAACCGATACCGCTCTTTGAGAAAAAGAGTATTTTCGTCTTTCGTTGCGATCCCCCGATTCGGTGGCATCGAATAATTTTGCGATCGTGCCCCATAACGGAGCGGCGACAGTTCCGCCTAACGCCGACGAACCCATTCCGTAACTTGGCGAATCGTAGCCGATCCAAACCGCCATCGAAATTCCGGGGCGAACTCCTATAAACCATGCGTCTCGGTACTCGTTAGTAGTTCCGGTTTTTCCCGCGACCTCTCCTCTATAACCAGTATTCCGGACGCCGGCATGATTCGCACTGCCATGCAACAAATCGATCATGATCTCCGCAGTGGGAGGCGATATCGCACGCCTCTCGTTGGGCCAATGTAGATTGAATTCATCCTGTTCCTTTCGTTGATAAACGACATTACCCGAACGATCGGTGACTTTCTCGATTAAATGCGGACGAAGAACATTCCCGTCGTTCGCAAAGGAGGAGTAAGCGGATGCCATTTCCAACGGGGATAATTCCAGAGAGCCCAGAGCGAGAGAAAGATCCCTTCGAAAACGGTTCTTTAAAATTTTCTCTTCGGGAAAAAAGAATCTTCCGAACGTTTCGGAGATTTCCGATAGTCCCAATTTTTCGGCAATCTGAACCGCTGCGGTATTTTTGGATTTTGCCAATGCGATTCTTACCGAAATATCCCCGTCATATTGATTTCCTATATTTTCGGGCATCCAATTAGAAGTGGAATTTCGATAAATCAACGGAGCATCCAGAATACGAGTCGCAGGAGTTACGATCCCTTCGTCGATCGCTTCGGCGTAGAGGATCGGTTTGATCGTGGAGCCCGTTTGACGATACATTCCCGCCGCTCTAGGAAACTGGTTATCGGATTTAAATTCGGTTCCTCCATGCAACAAAAGTACATCCCCGGTCTGAGGATCTACCGCTACCACCGCCGCCTGCAAACCGTTATCTCCTCCCGCCCTGAATTTATCGGTATCGATAAAGAGTTCCAGCGCGGGAGACAAGTCCGCGACAAGATTTCGAAACGGATTTGCGTCGGAATTCCTGCCGATCTCGGTCAACCTTTGCTTCCTGACCTGCCCCGATCGTATTATGGAATCGACATGCGATTTAACCACTCTCTGCAGTTCCGCCTGAACCGGTTGAGAGATCGTCGTATACACCGAGAACCCGCCCGTTTCGTAGATATTAGTGTCCGGATAAAGAGTCTGCAAAAATTTCCGGACATGTTCCGTCACGTACGGAGAATCGTCCTTTCGATTTCCGTAAACCGTCTCACCGGGAGATCTAGTATTAAACGAAGTATATAAATCCCGCATCGACGGACGCAGATCTTCCTTTAAGGCGCCGTCATTCTCCAAAGATCTAAGAATCGCTTCCACTCTTCCCAGAGAAAGATCAGGATTCTTTAATGGAGAATACCGATTGGGCGCGGATGCCAAGGATGCCAAAACGATCATCTCGGCTAAGTTCAAATCTTTAGGTTTTTTCCCGAAATAAAACTCGGATGCGCTATCGAAGCCGAATGCTCCGTGTCCGAGGTACACGTTGTTCATATAATGCAAAAGAATCTTTTGTTTATCCAAATGGGATTCCAAAGCATAAGCGAGTTGCGCTTCCTTTAATTTTCTTTCCAGACTTTTTTCCCGATCGTTTAATAGAATTCGGGAAAGTTGTTGGGTTATCGTGGAAGCTCCCTGCTTAAACCGCAAATTCATCACGTTCACGAAGAAGGCCCGCAAAAGCGACGAATAGTGAATGCCTCCGTGAGAATAAAAATTTCGGTCCTCTACCAGTAAAACCATTCGTTTCAAATTTTCAGGGTACGCATCCCATTCTAAATTGCTGGTTTTCTTTCCGAAAATCTCAGAAACTTTCTTACCGTCACGATCGTAAATTACGGTCGGCTGATGAATGTAAAAGACATTCAACAACGCTTCCACTTCCGATTCGCGTTGAATGACTCCGATCCAGAAAAAAATCAGGAAAACTAATACGAAAGGGAGCGGGAGTAAATATAACCAAAAATTTAAACGAATCTTCGGAATTCGGAAGCGCCTTCCTTTATCAAGAAGTCGTTCGGCTAACGTCTTGATCGGAGGACGAAACGAATTCGTATCCTCCTCGTGTTCTCGCGCCCGAATCTTTTGAAACCAAGGACGCGATTCGGAAGTCCCTTCGAATCTTTCCCGTAAGGATGCGATTTTACCGTTGAGAGATTCCGCGAACCGAGAGCCTAAACTAGCCTTCGGCGATTCCGGTTTGGAATCCTCTCGATTCGAAAAATTGGAGGCCGGCTCGCGAGTTTGAAGTTTCGGTTCGGGATTAGGGGTGAGGACATGAATCGGCTCGGGGTCTTGAACATTAACTTTATGTGCTAAGCGAACTAAAGCCTTATGACCGCAGCGATAACAGGTTAGCCGAAAAACCGTCTCGGTAGGAACGCTTTCCGGTATTCGGGATAAAGTTCCGCAAGCCGGGCATTCGAACTTAGTTTCGAAAAGAGTACGTACTCCTGTCTCCTGCATCAGTAGTACTGTCGGAGAAAAAGCGTGCTCCTACAAGCACGAAATTATGAAGGAAGTCCTACGGAAGAGACTTTCTGGCCGTTACGACCAAAAAGTCCGCAAGCTCGAATTCCTCCGTACCCAATTTTCGCCCCTCTTCCAAAGGAAAAACGCTAAATACAAGGACTTTTAGACCCATCTGTCTTAAACGATACGTAACACCCATTCCTTGGTCGCTATGAAAACGACCGTTGATATGGACGACCCTTCTGCCGGTCGTATAAAACTCCTCCGCAATGGCATCTGCCATACTAGCATCCCAAAGGTATTGAGCGTCTAGGAAGTTTTGTACGTTCGATGCCGAGCCTTCCGAGTGATGTCCCCCCATCGCTTTCTTTAATTTAGCTTCATATTCGACTTGTCGATGCAAACGAACTAGATAGCGGGGGGGTAGAAAAGGAGAGCGGATTTTCATTAGAGACCGAATCCCTTTTTGAGAGACCAGATTCACATAGCGTCGAGGAGCATTCGAAGCCAAAACCCGAATATCGCGAATTTTTGCGACTTCGACGAGCGGGTGATAATCTTTCAAATAATTAGGCCAAAATTTCGTATGATTCAAGTACCCTTTTTCGGTTAAACCCTCCTTTAGATATTCATCTACGATGATCTGCTGGTCTCTTTCCAACATTTCTAGCGACAACGTGATCGCGAAACTCTCGGATAATTTTTTGAAGGCACTAAGCTGCCATTCATGACCGGCTCCGTCATCATGCTCTTCTCCGATGATGATCACGTCGGCTTCACGAACCTTATTTTCGACATTAGCCCAGGAGACAAGGGCCTGAGATTTAGAATCGAATATATTCTCCGAGACCGGGTTGTCGGGTTGGGAAGCTAGTCCGAGCGGTATAATGAAAATGAGAAGAATTTTTCGAGATAACATAATCAGAGAATGAACTTAGATGTAAAAAAGAAAAGGATTTCTTTATCAGAAGACAGAGGGCTGAGGACAGACGCGTTCGCTTTGCTCACGCTAGACAGAAGCTGCTTGACATTGCTAAGGCAGCTGGGGTAGAGGACCGACCTACAATAACACAAGAATCTTTCTCTAGAACGTGGAAACCCGGCTTATCAATGTTCTGTCCTCAGTCCTCTGTCTTCTGTCCTCTGCAAGACAGATGCGCTCGCTTCGCTCACGCTAGACAGAAGCTGCACGATGTTGGAAAAGTAATAGAGGTAGAGGAAAGATCCAATATAACACAAGAATCTTCCCCTATAACGTGGAAACTCGGCTCATCAATGTTCTGTCCTCAGTCCTCTGTCTTCTGTCCTCTGCAAGACAGACGCGCTCGCTTCGCTCACGCTAGACAGAAGCTGCACGATGTTGGAAAAGTAATAGAGGTAGAGGAAAGATCCAATATAACACAAGAATCTTCCCCTATAACGTGGAAACTCGGCTCACCAATGTTCTGTCCTCAGTCTTCTGTCTTCCGTCATCTGATTCAAATGCAGTTTGTTTGATTGAAAATTTGACTTCACTTCGTTCAGTCACCCTTCGGGAATCTCGCTCCCTAAGGGTCGCTCGATTTATCTAGGATTCTGCGGATTGCTCCATTGCTGGGAGTAGTAACTCTCCGCCTGCAAAGGGACGGGACTGCGGGTAAAATCCATCCGTTTCACTGCGGATCCGTCGGGGTAGGTTCCCATGGAGAAGTTCCCGCTTCCCGAACCTAATGCGGTATTGGCTCCGGCAGCCGTTCCATTAAATGCATAATCCGTCAACGCATCGAGCTGCCTCCAGACTCCGTAAAAATCGTAACCGTTTAAGGCGCCGATTCCAAGAATCGTATCTTTGATCGGAACGTAATGATCCGATTTCAACGTATAACCGCCGTACGAATCCGTATGGATAATCTGATAGGATCGTTCGGTGGATGCGATGGAAGTCACATTAGTAAAGATATCGATTCCCATCCGATGATCGTTCGTCTGATCCTCTTCATAAACCTGAACGATCATCTTAGTTGCATTGGTAAAATCGGCCAGATTCGCGTTCGTCGTACTGAAGGAATACCATGGGGCGGCGAGATACATGAAAGAACCGAGAGAACCCCAGGACTTTTCGAACAAACCTTTATGAGCCATATAGGGAGTGGCGCCTCCGCCGTAGGAATGCCCCATGAACCCGACTTTCCTAGTGTCGATCTTACTCGGAAACGTATCGACCGCAAATTTAAGCCCCGCCCACATTATATCATAATTTTGTGTTGGAGGTCTTGTATCCGAAAAGTAAATGGGAAACACCACGACGTACCCCTTCGAAACGTAAAAATCAATCAACGGGTAATAGGGTTCCGCGGAAGGAGAGCTAAAGCCGTGAAACAGAAATAGCACGGGAGCCGGACTAGATTGATCTGCCGGATAATAAACGCACACGCGGCGATCGGCGATGGGATTTTGAAGAGGAGCGACCGCAACTTGATGAGTTCCGCGAGCTCCATACCCGCCGGTAATTTGCGCGACCGGACCTTGAGGAGAAATTCCCGTAATCGCGCAATTGTTCAAGAGATAAGGGTACGACAAGACTAAAAGAACGTCCTGGATCATTTCCGTATCGCTCATCTTCTTTCCATGTTGAACGCAGGTCGCGAAGAGAGGTAACAAAATAAGAACGAAGAAGAAACGAAACTTCATATGACTTACCTTTAGAAAAGGTACGACAAAATCTACTTCAAAATTTTCTCGATCGCTTCGGTAATTGCCTTACTGTCAGGTTCTACAGCGGAAGACAGAGGACAGAACATTGATGAGCGGAGATTCCATGTTCTAAAGAAAGATTCTTGTGTTAAAGTAGATTCTTCCCCTACTTTTGTAACCTTTCCAACCTCGAGCAGCTTCTGTCTAGCGTGAGCAGAGCGAACGCGTCTGTCCTCAGTCATCTGTCCTCTGGGAGACAGAACATTGATGAGCGGAGATTCCATGTTTTATAGGAAGATTCCTCCGTTATCAGTGGATTTTTTGGCTAACCCCGCTGCCTTCCCAACATCATGCAGCTTCTGTCTAGCGCGAGCAAGGCGAATGGTCTTCGAGTTTCGAAGGCGAATGAATCCTGTTCTTTTGGATCAGTTTCGAGATCATGACTATTCGATTCGATACGAAGATCCCGTCTTTTGAGCGGGGAAACGGGTAGTTTCCCGCGGCACGACAATAAAAAAACCCCGAGGGGAAACCCTCCCCCGGGGCCGATATAAACAAAAGTTTAAAAACTTCTTAACCTTCGTATCTTTCGATCAGCATAGAACCTGCGATTCCACCGTGAGCGCAGGCAGTTATGACAACGCGCTTGGCTTTTGCATCTTCTTTCAGATCCATGATCGCATTCGCTACGAGACGGATTCCGGTCGCTCCGAACGGGTGTCCGATCGCAATCGATCCTCCGTTAGGATTGATCTTCTTATCGTCGAAACTTTTTTCCCAATCCCAACCGGTATCGAGTTTGAGTTGTTCCAAAGCGGCCACTGCAGTCGCGGCAAACGCCTCGTGAATTTCCACGTAATCTATATCTTGGATTTTTAAACCTACGTCCTGGAGCAAGCCTTCGGTCGAATATGCCTGACCGACACCCATGAGATTCGGGTTGACTCCCTTCATTCTCCAGCCGGAAAGAACCGCTTCGATCTTAAGTCCGAGTTCCTTCGCTTTTTCAACGGTGGTCAATATCACTCCGGCGGCGCCGTCGGAACGAGGGCTCGCGTTGAAAATGGAAACGGTCGGTCCATGAGACGCGGTTAGATCCTTGGCGTATTTCGTCTTAAACTCATCGAACTTCATCTGAGGATTGTCGAAGAGAAGCATTGCACGACCCATGCGGCTAGGATTTTCCACGAGACCTTCGCGAAGACCGACTGCCTCGTCGATGGCGAGTTCGGTGCCGTCTTCGTCTTTAACCGGAATTATATAAGGAGCGTATCTTCCGGCTTTAGAAGCTTCTAATGCACGTTTAAATGATTCGAATGCGAGTTTATCCGTGAGTTCTCTGGATAGATTGTAATTTTGTGCAAGGATCTCGGCAGTGACCTGCATACCGTAAGAAGTCTCGCCGTCGCCCAATCCGTCTTCAAGAGTGTCTCTTAGCTCCACTCCTTCCGGAAGATTGTCGGGCAAAAGTTTCTTCAGTTTGTCCAACGATCCCGCTTTTTTATTCAAACGGGCATTCTTTACGACAAACGGCATGGACGTTTGAGATTCCTCTCCGATCACCAAATAAACCTGACCTTCGCCTAGAATAATTCGGCGAGCGGCTTCGGAAAGGGCTTCGATCCCGGAAACGCAATTGTTCGAAACGGTGATCGAAGGAACTTCGTCGCGTAAACCGATTAGGTTCGCGATGACGCGAGCGGAGTTCGGCGCGTTGGAGAATCCTTCTCCAACGACGATTCCGTCAAACTGCTCTTTCTTTAGCCCGCTTTTTGCGATGATATCTTCGGCCACGATGCGACCTAGATGATGTCCGGGATACGGTCCCAGGGCTTTCGCAATTTGAGCGAAGGGAGTTCTACGTGGCGTGCATATCGCCAATTTTTTCTCGAGTTTCATAGTCTTTCTCCAGACATTAGTCTTACTTCTATTACTGATTCAATTAAATACTTCATTTATCAACGTCCGTTACTCCGCCTTCCGGGAATTCGGTCACCCGAGAGAATCCGGTCACCAATTGTTCGGGAGGCTTCTTGGGTCTGGATTTACTTACGGAAACGACAAGCAAATCATCCAAAGACTCGGCTAAGATTTCTCCGGTTACGGAATCGGTGATTTCCTGGCGCATTCTACTCCAGATTTTTTCAAAGTTCCGAATCCAAGTGCGAACTCTAGCTTTTCTTCCCGGAACTAAAGGTCGGTTATAGCGGATTTTTCCGCCCATATAAAATAACGTCGTGTCCATCGCCACCAGGTCTTCCAAGGAAAGACCGGAATCCGCAGTAAAATGCCATCTTCCCTCTTCCAAAAGACGCCAATATTGAGAGGGGTTGTACTCACCGAAGGGATTTCGTTCGCAATAAAACAAATCCCGATCGGTTGCGGCTCGTTCGCAACGGCCTGAAAAAGGAAGAATGGATTCAAACGAAGCGATTAAGGCCTCGGCGCTTTCTTCAGCGGCCAGAATTTGCAGAGGCTGCCCGTTTTTTTCAATTCGGACCAAGGTTCGAATTTCTGCGGCTGGCTTTCCGTTGGGTCCGAGCACTTCCTGAGTAAACAGTACTACCCCGGTTTCCCCGAGCCGAACCTCCGTCCGAATTCCCAAGTCCGTATTTTCCATTTGCTGGGCAAGAAATCGTATATCCGAAGCGATCGTATTCATTCGAACCGAGTCTTCGAGCATGCGTTTCCAATCGTATCCAGCCTCTTCCAGAATCCGATATCGGTCCCCGAGACAGGCGTCTTCGTAGGTCCGACTAGTCGTATGCCTTTGAGTATCCAGGTCCGAAAACCTGGTCCTGAGCGTATGTAATTCGGATGCAGACATTGGAGAACTTCCTGACACTAGGTTAGACGGGGCCGAAATCGGAGCAACAAAAAATACAGAACGTTCGTTCTGGTTTTTTATTCACTAATCCCAAATTCTATTGACGGCAAGGGGATTTTAGGAAGATAATGAAAATATCTAAGAATTAGCCAAATGACAGCGCAGAGAAAGAAGCGAGACTCCGGGGCGAGCGTCCGGGAACGGATCCTGGACACTGCCACCGAACTTTTTTATAAACAGGGATTCTCCAATACCGGGATGAGACAAATTATCCAGGAATCGGGATCTGTTGCGGCTAGTTTGTACGACCATTTCCCCTCTAAAAAAGAGCTCGGAATCGCTTATCTTGCCCGACAAGAAGAAAAGACTTTGGCCGACCTGGGCTCCTTAATGGACCGATACCCGGAAGTGCAGGAGTTCCTCAGGGCCTGGGTCATTCTTAAAGAGAGACAGATCCGGCACGCGGAATTTCACGGGGACCCGTTTGCAGGGTTTGCGAATCAGGTCATGGATTCCGATCCGGAGTATACGGAGTTCCTAAAGGGAATCGCCGATAAATGGATCCGAATGATCCGGGAATATTTGAGCCGAGCCGTTGCTTCCGGTCAACTTGCCAGAAGCATGGATATTCATTACATCGCAAGACGAGTATTAATGGCGTATCACGGTTCCATAACTCTATGGAGAATGACGAAAGACCTGAGATATATTCGTGAAATGGAAGATTCGCTGCGGGAAATCTTCGAAGAATACACGATTCGATAAGAGCTTTACTTTTATTGAATGCTACCGATTTGACCCTTATCTCTTCTTTTTCGGCTTCGCCGATTTTTTTCCCGCAGTTTTCTTTTTGGCGGCGCCCGCCTTTTTCGATGAGGAATTCTTCTTAGCGGCTTGAGAAGTCTTTTTGGATTTAGCTTTTTTAGGACTCGCAAGGACTACGCTTTCCGAAGCCTGCTTAACGGATTTATGTTTGATCGGAAGCGGATCTTTCTTCTCTTCCGCCGTGATCAAAGAACTCAGGCATTCGATTCCCAAAGGCCCCAGATATAAATTCAAGTGGCCGTACTCGGGAATCTCCACGTCGTCGAAATGACCGAGCCGAGCGCTTTGCCAAGGACGAACGATAGAATCGCCTCGAGTAAAAATCGCTTGGACATTATGAAAAGTGGAGTATGTCTCCACCACTTCGCGCACCAACTTCGATCCGGGTACCATTTGCCAGGTGCAAGGAAAGATCGGCGCCGTATACGCCATATATGTTCCATGCAAAGGAGAACCCATCGTAAAAATTTTACGGACCCTATCCCTTCCTTTATAACTCAATCCGGCTGCGATCAGGCCGCCCATCGAATGTCCGACTATATAGCAATCCTTGATTCCCTTCTCTAAAATGAAATTTTCCAATAATTTACTTTTCTTCCGAATATCTCCGGTTTGAAAACCGAGCGGAACCGCATAAACGGGATGTCCCAGAGATACCAAGCGATCTCGCATGGCCTTCCAGGTAATGTTCCTTCCTAAAAAACCGGTAACCAGCACGACGGGACGTTTATCCCCTTCCGTATGATCCGGCAAGGTCACAAAGATTCCTATGATATTGCTGACTAAATAATAAAAATTATAATAGGATTCGGCGAGATGTTGGATAATGACGGGACGAACGGAACGGTTTTCGGGAAAATAAGTTAAATGGTCTTTCTTCATGTGGCTGAATCCGAACTTTGCGGACGCTCCGATGTGAAGGTTCCTCAAGTTCCTTTCCCGCGCAAACAGAATTTTGTCGCAAATCCTATTCGTTCGAACTCGGAGAGACCTAGTACATAAGTAAAGTGGATTCCTTTTCCAAATCTTCCTAGGAGGAAGGCCGCGAACCTCCTAGGATAACGAGGACTCCGATCTAATCTTTTTTAAACTTTAAAGACGCGGAATTGATACAATACCGTAACCCTGTGGGAGCCGGCCCGTCCGGAAAGACATGACCTAAATGTCCTCCGCAACGCGCGCAATGGACTTCGACCCGAGTCATTCCATGGCTAGTGTCGGTTTCCGATGCCACCCCTTTTTCCGTAGCAGGTTTGTAAAAAGAAGGCCATCCGCTACCGGATTCGTATTTCGTATCCGAATTGAAAAGTTCCGCTCCGCAGGCTGCGCAGAGATACTTTCCTTTTTCCTTATTATAATAATATTCTCCGGTAAACGCCCTTTCGGTTCCTTTTTCCCGTAATATCCGGAACTGGTCGGAAGTGAGGACTTTTTTCCATTCTTCTTCGGATTTCTGCACTTCGTAGCTCATCTTATTTCCCTTCGTCTTGTCCTTTGGTACTCCGTAACTCGGAGAGCAGGTTCCACTCAGCATACCCGCCCATAGGGGAATTATGCAAAGAAGAAATACAGGTTTACTCATGGCTTTTTCTCCCGCTTTATATTTCGACGGGATTTAAAAAGGTTACGTTCGAATTAGTTGAAAATCCCTTAAAAGTTCGATGATCAAAGGATTTGAGATTCTTTATTTTGAATCAAAGCCATAATATCCGAGCAACATAGAGAACACTCGTTCGGAAAACTCGGATCCATTCCGAAAGCGGGTACAGCTTGACAATCCCGTCCTAAGAGAGTAAACCTTACCTTCAAAGTTCTGCGGAGGAAACGCGATGATTCAAGGAAACTATTTCCAAGATAATGAAGATCTATTATTGCATTTTGATACTCTTATTGATTGGGAAGAGGCGGTGCACGCCTATGAAGGGAATTTCGGTGATGCGGCCAAGTTCAAGGAGACCGGCGACGAACGTTACGCGTATGCGCCGTCCAGCGTAGAGGAAGCTAAGGAATATTATCGTTCCATCCTCGAATCGTTAGGTGAAATGATGGGAGATTTCGTAGCTCCTCGTAGCAAGGAAATGGACCAGACCGGATTAAAATACGAAAACGGCAAAGTGACGTTCCCCAAGGCCCAAGAAGAATGTTACAAAACGCTAAAGGATTCCGGATTGATGCCGATTTCGATCAGCCGCAAATATGGCGGGCTCGGTTTGCCGGTAACCGTTCAATCCATGATGTGCGAAATCGCTGCGAGAGCCGATGCGGCATTTTGCTTGGCATATGGGAACATAAACATCGTAGAAATTATGGAGCGATTCGCTTCGGAAGAGATGTGCAAGGAATGGCTTCCCAAAATCGCAGCGGGAGAGTTCAGTGCGGCGATGGCGTTGACCGAACCCAACTACGGATCCGATCTTCCGAACGTTCAGACAAAAGCCGTCCAGGCTTCCGATGGGACCTGGAAAATCACCGGAGCAAAACGATTCATCACTCACGCCTGCGGCTATATAGACTCGCCTTCCGTGATCTTGACGTTAGCGAGAACAGGATCTCCGGAAAGCGGAGCGCGAGGATTGTCCTTCTTTTTAGTTCAGGGCAAGGACGTTCATATCGCTGGAGTCGAACACAAGATGGGACTACATTGTTCTCCCACCTGCGAAGTGGTATTCGACAATTCTCCAGGCCTGCTGATCGGAAAAACCGGTTACGGTCTCGTGAAATATTCCATGGGAATGATGAATGCCGCTCGCTTAACGATCGCAACTCAATCCCTTGGAATCGCAACTGCCGCGTATTTCGAAGCGAATAAATACGCGTCGGAACGAATCCAATTCGGAAAACCTATACGCCAAATTCCGGCGGTGAAAAAAATGTTGGATCGGATGGAACGGGAAATCTTAGCCACTCGTTGCTTAATATCCGAAACGGGTAGAGCCATCGAACTTTATCATTGGCGGAAGGAACGCATGATTAAGGAAGAAGGAAAAAGCGAGCGCGACGTGAGTCAGGACGAGACCATTCGTCGCTGGGAAAAACTCGCCGACTTATTCACTCCTATGAGCAAATATTATGCTTCCGAAGGTTGCGTTTCCATAGCTTCGGACGCATTACAAATTCATGGTGGAAGCGGATACACCGAAGATTACGACGTGGCAAGGATCTATCGAGATAGTCGCATTACGACCATCTACGAGGGGACTACCCAGTTGCAGGTCGTAGCCGCAATCGGAGGGGTCGTTTCGGGAATGTCTCCTACAGGGAATTTCCGTCAGTATATCGAATCCGAGCTGGCCAGTTTTAAACCGTCCGAGGATTTGAAAAAACTCTGGGAATACGTGGAAACCACGGTTCAGAAATTCAAGGCGATCACGGACAGCCAGGTAAAGGATACGTTAGCCTTCGAAACCGTGGAGACCGCCGCTCGACTTGTATGCGGACTCCTTTTGGAAAAATCTCTCCTAAAATCAAGCGGAGATTCCAGGAAAAAAAGGGAAGAAGCATCCATAGCTTATAATATAGATTCCTTAGCAATCGCCGAAGGAAATCTATTCAAGTTAGAGAGAGCTTCTCGCCAAGCAGTAGCCGTTTAAGTCCGTTCCGGAAATCGCCGGTAGCGTTATACGAACCTATCGGCGATCTCCTTTACGAATTTCATGTCGGCATTATTCCGAAAGAAACGGCAGCTCATTACTAATTTGGAATAAAGCCGATGCCTCCGACGCGCCGACAAACGAATGAATGCCGAGAAAAAATCTGGGCAAGCCAGTGCAGGAACTCCGACACGGTAGAGAAAATTCGTTTTAAAATTTTCTAATCTTCCTTACTCTCTTTTTCCGCCGGAAGACGGGGAACCTCGCCGATCGTAACTCCGACGACGATTCGGTTCAAATTATGTTGGTGCAACATCCTACGGTAAGTCATTTCGGACGTCAGGGCCGAAAGTCTGGCGGTAATCGATTCGATCCGACTCGTCCTTCCGGTTCTATAACTCGCGACCTGCGATTGTGCCGTTTCCTGAGCTAGGGTATGCGCTTTTTCGTAGATCGTAAGAAGTCTCTGTGAATTCTTATATGCTTCAAACGCGTTTCTGATCTCTTGAGACGCGGTTCTCCTTGTCTGAGACATGGTAAGCTTTGCTTGCTTCCGCTGAGAATCCGCCGCGCGATAGTTTTCGAGTTGGGCAAACGGAGTGAGCGGTACGGTGACCTGGAATTGAGTGACGATGTCCTTATTATAAGTCGTTCCCGGCGTAGGAAAAGAATAATAATTGTTAAATGCAATGGAAGGCATATAGACGTTCGTCATCGCCACCGATTTATTCCATTCGCTCGCCTTGAGGCTTTTATCGGAAGCGAGAACGTCGTATCTTTTCGAGAGAAATTCTCCCGGCTCCCGATCCACGGGAGGATCCGGCAGGTTATTGGCCTGGTACCCGGCGACCTTAAGAGTCGGTTCGCTACCCGCCATCGTAAACAAGGTAATCCTTATCTGTTCCAACTGAAATTTAGTGTCTCCGAGCGAAGCTTCCGCATTGGATAACCTTGTTTCGGCGGAAAGTAGCTCGGATCTCATAATTCGACCCAAGGAATAAAGTCTGCGCCTTTCCTGCACGTCCTCCAAAGTCAGATCGAGAGTTTGTTGCGCAAAGCGTAAGTTCTCCTCTAACATTAGAAAATTAAAATATGCCTGGGCCAATTCCAGATACATTCTACCTGCCTCGTGTTTCGCCTCCAGTCTTCTCTGCTCCGTGGTAAATTTTGCCGATTTGAAACTCAAAAACGACGTTATCATAGTATTGATCGGAACACTCAGCAGAATACGAGAACCGGCAGTAGCGGTCGGAGAGATCGTAGTCGAAGTTCCTCCCGAAGAGGAAGGGATAAGCAGAGCACCCGGACCGTATTTGTCCAAATTGGCTTGGAGCTGATTATCGGCCGATATTTGTTGAGCTAAGGAAGCGGTCGGAGTCGGATGAACGGGCGGCGTCGTATAAAATTTGTTATACACGTACGATAAAGTCGGAAAGAACCCTGCGAATTGCCCCCATTTTTGAGCTTCCGCCTGCTCGGTCGTCTCGTTTTTCAGAGCGATCCGTTCCGTTCTCTCTACGGCGAGAATGTACAAATCGTCCAAAGAAACGGCGTAACGCGACGATGCTCTTTCCACATCCTGAGTCGTAACTCCGGTCACTTGTTTTAAATTATCCTCTATAACTCCGTCCTTTAGTTTGACTTCTGTAGAAGTTAACGAAGTCGTGGACGCGCAAGAAACAAAGAAATGAAGACCGAACCAGATACAGATAGGGAGAAAAAAAAGAACTTTCTTATCTAGTATGCGATAGCTTATCATTCGATTCCTTTTCCATGAGAAAATACGCGGCAGGCACCACGATAAAAGTAATTAGGGTCGAGAGAATCAATCCGCCCAAGATGGTGATCGCCATCGGGACCCGGGTCTCGGCGCCGGGTCCTAGAGCTAATGCCGGCGGAATAGCCGCTGCAATGGACGCGAAGGAGGTCATCAAAACCGGTCGCAATCGGACAGGACAACCTTCTCGGATCGCCTCCGCAATGCTTTTTCCTTGCGAACGGACATGGTTTACGAATTCGACTAATAAAATAGAATTCTTCTTAACGAGCCCGAGCAGCATGATCAAGCCGATAAAGCTATACATATTGAACGATTGCTTCATAAAATAAAGGGCGATTAGCGCTCCGGAAAAACTGAAAGGCATCGCCAGTAAAATGTAAAGCGGTTGTTTTAGGCTATTGAACTGACTCGCTAAGATCATATACGACATCACAATTCCCATAACAAGGGCGAATAAAAGACTATTAGCGGATTCTCCCGCGGTCTTTGCAGAACCCGTCACGTCGACCGAATAGCCTTCCGGAAGCACTTCCTTTGCGATCCGTATGGATTCTTCCGTAGCTTTGTTCTGTCCGACGGCTACCGGAGGATTTCCGAATATTTTAATCGTTCGATCCCGGTTAACGCGCGTAATATTCTTTAGGGTATTCGTAGCCTGAAGCACCAAAACGTCTTTTAAGCGCACGAATTCGCCGTACGTATTACGAACGCTTATGTTCGGTATGATGTCCGCTTTTTCTCCCTGTTCCTTATTGATCTTAACACGAACATCGTAACTTCTTCCGTTTTCGGTAAATCGACTCACCTTTTTTCCACCCATCAGAGGCCCGATCGTATTTCCGATATTCGCCATACTAACGCCTCTCAAGGCGGCGGCCTCTCGGTTGGGTAAAATCCGGACTTCCGGTTGTCCCGAAACGTAATCCGTATCGATATCCAATAGGACTCCGCTTTGGTCCAAGCGATTTCGAATCTCGTCGGCCACCTTGGCTAAATTGGCCCAATCCGGTCCCGACAATACGAGTTCGACGGGATATCCTCTTCCCGCACTAAATCCCCGTTGCGACAAGTCTTGGACGGAAAATTTACATTCGGGAACGAGAGCTTTTAAATCCTTTCGTAAATCCGCAAAGATTTCGTTTTGAGTTATCTCTCTCCCTGTCTTTTTACTTTTTGGTCGTTGCCCCATATCTTTGACCGAAACAAAAAACATCGCTCCGTTGGATTCCGTTCCGCCCATTCCGCCGACATTGGACATGTACTTGGAAATTTCGGGTTTCTTAAGAAGATACTCTTCCACCTTCTTCATGGCTTCGTCCGTCCGATAAATGGATGAGCCGATCGGCATTTTTGCCCGAATAATAAAACGACCCATATCCTGAGGGGGAATGAACTCCTTCTTTAACAGCAGCAAAAATCCGAGAGAGAGCGCGAACAAGAGCGTAGACACTAAAAGAATGATTTTTGGAAATGCGATTACGTAATCCAACACCTTACCATAAATGCGTTCCGAAAATTGCAGGAATCTTTCGATGATCGGATCCATCTTTTTAAAGAAGGAAATCGGCGCGATCGCGGCTTTGAACTTGGAAATCGTTCGCTCGAATCGATTGGGATCGGATGCGGGTTTGGGTTCGGGAAATTGTATCGCTTTCTTACCGCCTCGTTTTTTGTGCTCTTCGATTTTATGCTCCCTATAACGCGAGGCTCTCATCGGAGTAAAGCTCAGAGCTTCGAATAAGGAAAGAGCCACAGCAACCGCGACCGTTACTCCGAATTCGAGGAAGTATCTACCGATGATTCCGGACATGAAAGCGACCGGGAGGAAAATCGCGATTATCGCCAGAGTGGCGGCTAACGCAGCGAATCTTATTTCTGAAGCCCCGTCCAACGCGGCTTGGAACCAAGTCTTTCCCATCTCCCGGTGTCGGCTGATATTCTCCAGAACCATAATGGCATCGTCCACGACGATTCCGACCGCAAGAGAAAGTCCGAGAAGAGTAAAGGTATTCAGGGTAAATCCCGCGAAATACAATAGTAAGAAAGTTCCCATCACCGAAGTAGGAATTGCAAGCAGGACGTTCCAAGTGCTGCTCCAACTTCCCAAAAAGAGCCTGCAAACAAAACCGGTCAGAAGCGCGGAAAGTACGAGTGTAAAGATCAGCTCCTGGACGGAATCACGGATAAACGTAGTATTATCATTCGCGATAGAAAGATCGTATCCTTTCGGAAGCGTCGGTTTTAACTCCCGCATCTTCTTCTTGATCAAATCTCCGACTTGAACCGCGTTGGCGCCTTTGATTTTTTTAATTCCTAATCCGACTGCGGAAATTCCGTTGAAACGGGAAATCCTTCTAATCTCATCCAAACCGTCCTCGACATGCGCGACCTCGCGAAGACGGACCGGGCGGAACATCGCCGCTCCGCTTCTTGAGTTTATAAAGATATTCGAAAATTGTTCGACCGTCGGAACGTCTCCGACGGCTCTCAACGAAACTTCCGAACTTTTGTTTTCCACTCTCCCCGAGGGTACTTCTATATTCTGTTCGGTTAACGTATTTGTAATATCATTGACGGTCAATTCCGCCCGGGTCAAACGTATCGGATCCAGGAATACGTTGATCGTCCTGTCCACGTATCCGCCTAAAATGATTTCGCCTACGCCCGATATCTCCTGAAATTTATCTTTTAGCTGCGATTTCACGAAGATCATCTTCTCCTGATCCGTTCGACCCACGGCCGTCAACGAAACCCAGATGATGGGCGTGTCGTCCGGGTTGGACTTCATCAAGATAGGAGGATCCAGGGCGTCGGGTAATTTGTTTTGAACCTGCGCGATTTTAGTCTGAATTTCCTGAATCGCAACGTCCACATCGCGTTTCAGTTCGAGTTCGACGGTGATTGTGGCGGAGTTATCGGTGGATACCGATCTAACTTCCACTACGCCTTGAACCGTGAGTAAAACTTCTTCGATCGGATCCACCACATCGGTTTCCATAACCGAGGCGTTGGCGCCCTCTAGATTTAACGTAACGTTTACTATCGGGAAGTCCACGTCCGGCATCTGAGAAAGTCCCATCCGGGAGAACCCGATGGTACCGAGTAGGATGATACCGATCATCATCATCCACGCGAAGATCGGGTTACGAATGGAAATTTCTGATAATTGCAAAGGAGCCTCTAATGAATACGGGACCGGTCCCAAGAAACGAGATCTAAGTTCTTTTTTTCAGACCTTCCTTTTTATCGCCGGTGCCAGATTTTTTCTTGTCCGAAAGGAACATTCCAATATGAAATTCCCATGTCTTTTCGACTTCTCGAACCCGATAAAGGGATACTCCTTTCCGAGGCAATCTCGACAAATACGATTCTAAAGGGGAAAGAATTTCCGCCAGGAACCTGGATCCTAGCTGACTTTCAGTCTCAAGGAAGAGGACGCAAAAATCGAACCTGGGCCGTATTAGGGGACGAGCCTTTCCTATTCTCGGGAAAGTTTCGTTCGACCGGTGAAATACATTCTCCGAATCTTTTTTCCTTATTCATCGGAGTTTCGGTAGCGAAAGCCCTGCTAACAACCTATCCGTCCTTGCACGAATCGGGCGATCTTAAAATCAAGTGGCCGAACGATATATTCGTAAAAGGTAAGAAAGTTTGCGGAATTTTAATAGAAACCGAAAAAGAAGGAGAGGACTGGGATTGGATTGTCGGCATCGGGGTTAATCTTTTCGGAAAAAGCCTTTCGGAAGAATTACCGGAAGCCGGATTTGTGACGTCCTCGGAGACCGAGTCGGGAAGAAGAAACCGTTTTCTAGAAACGCTCCTACCATTGTTAAACGACGCGGCCTTATCCCTGAGCGACGGAAAAACGTATCTTTCGTTTATCAACGACCGACTTCTCTGGAAAGAAAGTACGATCGCCTATACGGAAAACGGGGTTCCGCAGACCGCGATCGTATTGGGAGTGGACGATTCCGGACGATTACTCGTTCGATCTCCTTCCGGGGAAATCACCGAATTCATTGACAGTCCGGAAGATTTTAGATCCCTGGGTTAGGAATGATTCTAGTTATAGATGTCGGTAATACAAATACCGTTTTCGGAATTTACCGGGACGGTTCGAAAGAGCCTATCTTTCATAGGCGAACCGTAACGAGAAAAGATCGAACCTCCGATGAAATGGGTCTTTTCTTACGAGGGTTTTTGCGGGAATTTGAAATCGATAGTTCGCATATTCGCGGAGGAATTTATTCTTCGGTAGTTCCGCAATTGAATCCGATCTTAGAAAGAATGATTCAGGATTGGTTTAAGATCGAACCGATTAGAGTTCATTATCAAATGAAACTCCCGTTCGGAATTAAATATCCTCGGCCCTTCGAGATCGGAGCGGACCGTTTGGTAAACGCCGCAGCAGCGGTCGTCGATCATCCCGGAAAAAACATCATCATCGACTTAGGAACTGCGACCACATTTTGCGTGATCGACGAATCTCCGAACTACTTGGGTGGAGTTATCGCTCCGGGATTAAAGGGATCCATGGATGCTCTCACTCGAAACGCCGCCCAATTGCCGCCGATCGTATTCCAGGCCCCGACGAAGATACTAGGCGATTCCACGATCGAATCCATCCAAGCGGGATTTTTTTACGGATGGATCGGATTATTGGAAGGAATCATACGAGAAATTAAGAATAGCTACGGGAAGGAATATACCGTGATCGGTACCGGCGGACTCGTTACCACCATTCACGCGGCGCATCCCGGAATTTTCGATAAAATAGAACCGTTATTAACCTTACGCGGGTTGCAATTTCTATACGAACTGAATCATTAATGCGATTCGATACGAGAGTAGGATTAAAATGAACGACATCCAAGAATACACGTCCGACCTGCAAATAGACAATTTCAGCGTGGTCGAGACTTCGACTTTACATCCGACTCAACTCTGCCTAGGATTCCGGGAGGTTCAATATAGGATCGGACAATTTAAGGAAATGTCTTCGGAAGATCTGGATGCATACTTAAAAGAGAATTACCTTCCCGTCGTGATAGGCCCGGACAAGCGACCTTACGTCGTGGACCATCATCATCGCGCTCGTGCGATAGAACTCACCGATATGAGAGATACGGTTTATATTAAAGTTTTAAAAAACTGTTCCGAATGGCAAGAGAGGGACTTTTGGTTATTGATGCGGGAAAATGCATGGGTATACTTATTCGACAAAGACGGAAATCCCGCCGGTATCGAGGAAATTCCGTCCCGCTTGGAAGGCCTGCAAGACGATAAATTTAGAAGTCTAGCCTGGGCCGTACGCAAAGCCGGCGCTTATGAAAAATCGGATAAGCCATTCCAAGAGTTTTTATGGGGGAACTTTTTTAGGCAGCAAATGGATTTTGAAGATACCGAAGAAGGATTTCAAGCTGCCGTAAATCAAGCCATCGAACTTTGTAAAACTCACGAGGCAAAACATCTCCCGGGGTTTATTAAAAAATAGGCATTCTTCCTCGAATCGAATAGGTCCGGATTCCATTCCGGTATAAACTAAAAATCGGTCGGAATTAAATTCACGATTCTATGTCGCTTACTAAAAAGAATATCCGTTAAAGTCGCGACGTCCTCGCTTTCGAGCCGGGACACCTAACGTACGTTTCGTTATCATCCTCTTCCGATTATACCCGCATTACGAATTCATTTTGATTTCTTAAATTACCTTTTCAATTGATATTTTGCATATAAATTCAGAAGAATATCAGCGCGATTTCGGACTTTTTCGATTGCGATCTTTACCAAAATCTCTACACTTCCTCTTGTAAAACCTGCCGAGAGACGGAGGCATTCTGATGCGGAGCGCAATTCGAAATAAAGTAGAAAACCTTTTTTCCGGAGCCGGTATTTCATTCGGAGGAAATTCCCCCTGGGATATAAAGATCCGAGACGAAGCTTTTTACGAAAGACTGATCGCAAAAGGCTCGTTAGGTTTTGGAGAAGCCTATATGGACGGCTGGTTCGAGAGCGAACGGTTGGATCAAACCGTCTATAGAATCGTCAAAGCAGGACTCGAACATGCCGGCGGAAAATCCTGGAGAGATATTCTACTCCTCGTACTTTCCCGGTTGATCAATCAACAAAATAAGAGTAGAGCGTTCGAAGTCGGGGAAAGACATTATGATCTCGGAAACGACCTCTTTCAGGAAATGCTCGATCCGGAGCTCGTATATTCCTGCGCATATTGGAAGAACGCGGCTAACTTAGCGGAAGCGCAAAAAAACAAACTGGATTTAATCTGTCGTAAAATAGGATTAAAATCGGGTATGAAAGTATTGGATATAGGCTGCGGTTGGGGAGGTTTTGCCCGACATGCCGCACGGAACTACGGAGCGGAAGTCGTGGGGATTAGCGTTTCCAAAGAACAATTAGCTCTGGCCAAGGATCTTTCCAAAGGTTTGAAAATCGAGTTTAGGCTGCAGGACTATAGGGACGTGAACGAGCCTTTTGATCGGATCGTTTCCGTCGGACAAATGGAACATGTCGGATTTAAGAATTATAGAACCTACATGAAACTAGTTTATAAATGTCTTAAAGACGGAGGACTCTTTCTACTGCATACGATAGGATCCAACGAAACCGCGAAAGTCGGAGATGCGTGGATAGAAAAATACATATTTCCGAATTCCCTTCTCCCTTCGTTGGCCCAATTGACGAGCGCGAGCGAGAATTTATTCGTGTTGGAAGATCTACAGAACTTCGGAAGCGATTATGATAGAACTCTAATGGCCTGGTATCATAATTTCGAAAGATCCTGGAAGAAGATAGGATCCAAATACGGAGAAAGGTTCTATAAAATGTGGAAATTTTATCTTCTTGCCTGCGCGGGCGCGTTCCGAGCCCGTAAATTACAGCTCTGGCAGTTCGTCTTCACGAAAGGAGTGGAAGGCGTATACGAAGCGGCAAGGTGATCCGATCCTAAAGCCGAACGATTCGGATTCGTCGACGGAAAACGAAGCGGAACCGTTTACAAACCGACGGATCCGGTCATCGCTAAGCCTACGTATGCGGACGCTAAAGCGTCCCAAGAATCGTCGTGTCCGGTCAAATCGCGTAGGCCGAGTAATAAGCGTAAGGCGGACTTTATATCCTTCTTATCCGCGGTTCCGTTTCCGGTAGTTCCTTTTTTAATTTGAGAAGCCGTCGGCTCAACGACCGGAACATTATGTTCTCCTAATGTAAGTAGGATGACCCCCCGGGATTCGTATACTCTAGCCGCGGTGGATCTATTCTTTGCGAAAAAAAGCTCCTCCACGCAGGCCAGATCCGGTCGGAATTCGTCCAAAATGGCGTCTAACTGACGACGAATCGCGATTAAATTCACAGGACTTTTCGTGCCCGGCGGGACTTCGATCGTTCCGTACGTGCGGACGAGAATAACCGACTTTACTTTCTCTAAAACGGCATATCCCATGCGATGGGAGCCTGGATCTATGCCTAAGACTTTCATTTTCTAAAGAAGTTTATCGTTCGATCCGTTTTCGAAGGATTAAAAATCCTTTATGAAGGAGTCGGCTATTCATATTCTTTCTCCAGTTCCGGAGCCAATTCGAAGTTGGAATTCACGCTCTGAACGTCGTCATGAGTTTCCAGGTTATCGATCAACTTCATTACTTTATCCGCAATATCCTTGTCGGCAACTTCGGTAGTGACCAAAGGAACGAATCTAATTTCGGATTCGTCGGTTTTGATCCCTTTATGATTCAAGGCGTTTTGCACGGCTTCGTAGTCTTCGGGTCCCGTGACGATCCTGTATACCTCGCCTTCGTTTTGGACGTCTTCGGCACCGGCACCTGCCGCTAAATCGAAGAGTTCTTCTTCTCCGATTTGATCGGACGGAACGATAATAATCCCTTTTCTTTCGAAAAGACGACTAACGCTTCCGGTTGTAGCGAGAGAACCTCCCAATTTGGTTAGAATACTTTTAATTTCGGGAGTAGTTCTGGATTTTTTATCCGTCACGGCCTCGACCATGATCGCAATACCGCCGGGACCGAAACATTCATAAAGGCATTCCTCGTAAACGATCCCCTCTAATTCCCCCGTTCCTTTTTTAATCGCCCGCTCGATATTGTCCTTAGGCATATTCGCGGATTTGGCTTTCAATACCGCGAGACGCAAACGAGGATTCCCTTCCTGGTCGGATCCTCCCATCCTGGCCGCTACGGTGATCTCTTTTACCACTTTTGTGAAGATCGCCCCTCGTTTCGAATCGATCGCGTCCTTCTTACGCTTAATAGTGGCCCACTTACTATGACCCGACATCGGATGTTCCCCTTTTTATCGAATTGAGAATTGATTGTTTGGAATTTTAAGCTCGAGCACGAGTTTCAAACACGCTTTTTTCAACAAATCCCTATTTTTCAACCTTGTCCATCTTTTTTGAGGGATCGACTTCGCCCTTAGACTTCGCGGAAAGGCTTGGCAAAGCACTCGAATTCGATATGATTGTTATGTGAATCAAAATAAATCCTCCCTCTTCCGCCGGATAATCCTTCAAGGGACTGCGATAGTAATTTTAGTCCAGTTTTTTGCCGTTTGCGATCGTAATCAGGATTTGGAAAAAAAGGAAATTATCAAGACCCTCTTCGAAGAACTTCAGGCCGATTTGTTAAAAGAACTCCAGGAATCCATAAAGAAAAACGGAATCGCCTCTTCGATCGCAGTTTGCAAAACGATTTCTCCCGCCAAGGAACAGGAACTTTCCGCAAAATATCCGGGCTTAAGACTGCGAAGAATTTCCGAAAAAAATAGAAACCCCGAGCATGCGCCGAACGAATGGGAAGCCAAGGTCATACAGGACTGGAAACAATTCTCAAAAACGGGAAATCCTCCGTACATGTTTTTCGAAAGCTCTCCGCAGGAACTCCATGCACTCAAGCCGATCCTATTGGCCAACGAGACCTGCCTAAAATGCCACGGTTCCTCCGAAGCGATAGATGCGAAGACGAAGGCTGCGTTATTGCGACTCTATCCGAATGATAAAGCGACAGGATACAAACTAGGAGACCTGAGAGGCGCCTTTTCCGCTAGTTGGAAACGTTTATAATCTAGTCACTCGCGCATATTAGGCCTCGATTTCCTGGGGCAAAGGAAAAAGTCGAGACCAAACCAAGGCCATCGTGATACCCGTTAAGTACATCCAAATGCTGAACACTGCCGAAGGTAGCGCGACCTTCGGACCGAAAAATTGAACGGCAAGAGTCATTCCTAACGTGGTATTTTGAATAGCGACTTCGATCGAAATCGTACGACATTGTCTTTCTCCGATTCCGAGAAATTTAGGAAGGAAATATCCGGCGGCAAAACCGAATGCATTATGTAAGACGACTGCAGCCCCGACAAGGCTAATCATATTCCAAAATTCGCTTCTATTCTTAAAGACTACGAATCCTATCACGAATACTAAAAATAGAATCGAAAATATTTTGTAAGGCTTTTCGATCGCACGGGCGATTTTAGGAAATCGATAATTAACGCTCATTCCTATCGTAATCGGGATCACGATAATAATAATCACGGTCTTTAACATTTCTATAAAAGAGATTTCTAAAATTTTCCCGGAGGGCGCGTCCAAAAAAGATCCGAAAAATGAAACGATAAACGGCGTTAAAAGCGGACAAAGTAGAGTCGACACCGAAGTGATCACAACCGCCAAAGCCACGTCTCCCTTGGCTAAATAGTTGATGAGATTCGAAGTCGTTCCACTAGGACAGGAGCCGACCAAAATGACGCCAAGCGCCAATTCATACTCAAGACCTAAAATCAAAACGACCGCATAAGCGGCCAGGGGCATAATCACGAAATGCCCGATCGTTCCGACTAACGATTGCAAGGGAGTGGTCAAGATTCGTCGAAAATCGCTTAAGGCAAGCCCGAATCCCATTCCTAGCATAACGATTGCGAGTAAACTAGGAAGCAAAGCTCTTTCGATAACGCCTAATTGCATCGGCAGTCTCCTTAAAATAACAAATGTTCAATCAATCGGGGGCCGAGCTCGACCTCCCTTTTATCTGGAGTGATTTAAGAAGGATCATCGGAAAAGAAAGTCTTTTTTATTTGGTTTTGGAATGGACTCCGAACAAATCGGAATTTCCGAACGAGCGCGGCCTAACTACAATACGTTAGTCTCCTTTTCCGAAGAGAGGGAAAAAATCAGCTCTTGAAAGAAACCGCTTCCCTACCATCGACCGAAAGGTTTAAGAGTCCGATCACTTTTTTATTTTCGGGATCGAGTCGTAAAGCCTTTTCAAGAAGTTCGCGCCCTCTAGTGCTTACGCCTATGGATAAGTATATGTCCGCCAAAATAATAAGCGCCTTGATATGATTCGGTTTCCTTAACAGCAAACGTTCAGCGACATCGATTGCCTTACCCGTTTCGCCGGCCATCTTATGTGCGTGAGCCGCGTAGAAGAAATGATCCAAGGAAGCCGGCGATTCCGCGATAAAATTCTCCAAATACCGGGCCGCCCTGGGAAAATTTTTCTCTTTAAAATGTTGCTCTCCCAAAAGACGCAGTAAATTTTTATCACGAGGATTGGCTTCCTGGGCTTTCTCCAAAAAATAAAGACCGTCCCGCTTTTCTCCCGTCTTAAGAAGGCTTTTGCCCTTATCGTAAAACTCGAAATATTCTCGGCCGGACTCGGATCGATCCTCTTCGGATTCCCCTAAATACTCGGCGCGCAATAAGGTAAAGTCGTCGTACAATTCGCCCTTCGTTTGAAGAATTTCAAAGATACGAGTCGGATCTCCCTGCCCTTCTTCGACGACGCCTAAAATTTGTTCCGTATCCTCGTTGATGACGGATTCGCCGGACGCGTTGACCATCTTCAAATCATCCTTCCCGTCCGATCCGATAAATAGTACGTCTTCCGGCGCGAGCTGAAACGTCTGAACGATTAAATTTTGTTCGTTATCGGGAATCCCGAATTTGCGACAAGTTAAAGCCTCTTCTATAAAAGACGCTTTGCCATCCCGATATAAAATCGTCCAAGGATGCTCCGCATTTATGTAATAAAGAAATCCCGACTTTTCGTCCAAAATTCCGATTACCGCCGATATGTACATGGACCCGTTAAAGGATTCATAAACTTGTTGCAACTCCATAAAGACTTGCTTCAACCATTGTTCCGGAGAAATTTCTCTTTCCTTGGTCATTTTGGATCGAGTGAGAATCGCGCGGAACACCACACCCAATACCAAGGCACCCCCGGCCCCTTGTATCGATTTTCCCATCGCGTCACCGTTTAAAAATACTGTATAATTCCGTCCTTTTAGCTCCAGATTCCCGGCAACGCAAATATCCCCGCCGATTTCGTAACTCCTAGTCTTGAATTCGAAATTCTTTTTCTGTTTGATGTAAAAATCGACCGACACGTTGGGACTTTTATTTTCATTTACGGTAAGCGGGTTGATGAGCAATGTCGTAAGGAAATAGTCCCCGTCTTGTTGGACTTTTAAGCGCTGCACCTGCTCTAGAGTATTATTTAATTCTAATGTTCTTTCCTCGATCTTTTTTTCCAGAGAACCGTTCAATTCCTCGACTTCCTCGTTTAGCCGTACGAATTTATTCGCGAGTATGATTGCCAGGCTCAAAATAAAGAACACGAACGAGTAGCCTACTAATCTCGGAAAAATAAAAACCCCCCGATCGGTCAAAATGTCCACTACCGTAGCGACTAACACCAATCCCATTCCCGCAGCGATCAATAACGCATCCCTGCTTTTCTTTCTGATTTCTCTTATCAACCAGTAGAATGCGACCGCTACGTACCCTAACCAAATCGGCTGGACTATATTCTGATTCACGAACATATAATTCAGAACCTCGCCCGTCGCCAAGATATAGAACGCGACACCTAAACAAAGAACGTCCAAGGCCAGAAAAAAACGAGATCGCGGAATTCTAAAATACGCCCGAAGAAAATGGCTAAAAAACGGAACGGTAAAAATCAGGACTAAGTATTCCATCTTTTTCATCGTAAAGAAGGAAATGCCGAGATCGTATTTAATTTGATTTCTAAAGAATTGATAAGCGACTAGGAGAAGAGTAAACGCGGAAAAGTATAAATTCTCGGACTCTTTTCGCCGACGAATGAATAGGAACGCAAAATAAATTCCGACCGTCAAATAAACCGTCAAGAATAGAAGTTTCAAATATTCTTCCCGATAAAATCTCGAAATTACTTCCTGGCTCGATCCGATTTCCGTCCTATCGTTCGTGATTCCGATATCGTTAGGAAAGTATTTCTCCACTCTTATAAGAAGAAGATTCGAATTCCCTTTATTCAATAAATCGTCCGGAATCTTATAAATTCGGACCTTGTCATACGCTTGCGGCTTTTCCGCTCCGAATATTCCGGTCTTTCCGATCAACGAACCGTTCCAATAGACTTCGTCCCTATCGGAAATAACGCCGAGTCTAATCGAGGCTTGTTCGCGAAAATTACGATCGTTAACGCGGATGACTCTTGCGATCCAGATCGTCTTAACCGAGGAATTCGATTCGATTTTTTTGATAAAATAATTGCCAGGAACTCCATAGTCTTCCCATTCGGAAAAGGTTTCGGTCCCATCCAAAAAAGATTCGTAAACGACTTTCGGATCGATCTGACGGTGAATCGACTTCCAACCTTGTCCGTCCAAGGAAGGAACCTTGGACAAGTCGGAAATTTCAGCAACGCTGATCTCGCCGGCGAGTAACGAAAAGATAGGAATGCAGAGGCAAACGCAAGCGAACCTGATAAGGGATTTCATCCCGAAACATCCAAGGTTAATTTAGTTACGACGAAGTAAGGCCGTTTTCGCTTTAATTCTAGTGAATAGATTTATCTTACAGGATGTTTCGAGTCGACTATAAAACGAATAGAATCAGATAACAATTACGTTTCGAAGAAATCGAATACTCACTTCGATTTACTTTTCTTTGCGCTTACGGGAGAACCTTGGGATTAGAATGCGATCAAGATACTTCCAATTCATTTGTTCTCTAGCGATAGGGATAGTTCTCTGAGTATCTGATGAATTGTGGCTGTGTGGCCGAAAAAGAAGCGCGAAAGAAATCGAAAAATCGGATTATAAATTTTTCCCTGCTCCCGAATGCGAACTCGGGTTAAATAAGGACCTAACTTTAAAAAATGATACTCCCAGGTTCCTTGGTATGGTAATCCTTCGCTCAAAATTCTCACAAGCAAGGAGGAGGGACGATTTTCCGATTCGAAACTATAACGAATATGATGTCCGTGGGAATCTTTTTCCAACCAAACGGTATCGCTTTCCTTTAGAACGGAACGAACACCGGATCTCCACCGAGGGTATTCTTCCGGATTTCTGATTACGGCAAACACTTCTTCGATCGGAGCCGCGATTTCCCGTTCTCCTTCCGCTTCGTGCTCCTGGGGCAGCGCTAGTCCGATCGCAACGATTAGGATAACGATCGTCAAAAAAATAGCCGTTGAAATCGCTAACCAAAACATGAATCGATCCAAATCGTCCGTTTTCGCTTACCGGATACAATCGATTTTTAGATCAACCGGTTAATTTATTTTGCGCTGTTTCGGTATCTTGGACTCGAATCGTTTGAAGTTTCGCTTTGTGCGCCCAAAGCCTGTAGGCACCGATTCCGGAAACGAATGATAGACCTAGATAGATTGCGGCCTGAACAAGTTCTTTTTTGAGAAGAGTCCCTGTACCGAATAAGGATGCGTACAGAGAAACACTGGCCAATATCCAGATCCAACAACGGGAATAAAATTCTTTCCGAACTTCGCGACCGCCCCATTTTCCCCAAAAACCGAAGGGTTGCGTTCTGGTTACGAATGCGTTTAAGGTATCTTCTCCGATCGGAGCCGTTAGAAATGTGACTGTGATAGAAACGGCCACACTTCCGATCGCGGTCCAGAACAATAAGTATTCGGATCGTACTTCGGGAAAAACGGGATATAGGAGTAAGGAAAGGGCGAGAGCCGTCAGCATGCCCGATAATTCGGTCCAAGCGTTCGCTCTCCACCAAATCCATCTTAAAATCTGCGGAAGCCCGAGTCCGGAAGCCATCGCTAGAAAAAATTTCCAAGCGGATTCGATGGATCCCATCTGAGTCGCCACCAAAATGGAAATGCCTGCCATCAGCACCACCGCAATTCTACTCGCTCTCACGGTTTGCTTATTATTCGCGGACGGTTTTAGGAATCGAAGATACAAATCGTTCACTAGATAGCTGGCCCCCCAATTGATATGAGTGTCGGCAGTCGACATAAACGCGGCCATTAAACTCACGAAAACCAAGCCTAAAATTCCCGAAGGAAGAATCATCTTCATCAAGGCCGGATAACCCATCTCGCGATCGTGCTGAACCATACTTCCTTCCGGAAAAAAAAGATCCGCCTTAGCCAACGGGAAGACTACAAGGCAAACCAATCCGGTTAAGACCCACGGCCAAGTTCTCAGGATGAAATTCGCGATATTAAACCAAAGAGATCCCAGTTCGGCGTCTCTAGGCGTTTTTGCGGTATGTAAACGTTGAGCCAGGTATCCGGATCCGTCGGAATAATATTGGATCCACCATTGTACCCCGATGAATATTAGAAATATTGTAAGTGGTAAATGATTTTCGCCTTCTCCGAAGGATGGCCAGAAAGAAAGTATCCCTTCGGATTTTCCGGGATAGGTTAGCTCGAGCTTGGAATAAAGGCCGTCCAACCCGCCGACGTAATTCACCGCATAAAAGGCGAATACGACCGCACCACAAATCCCTAATGCGAATTGAAATAGATCGGTGAGAATAACACCTTGAATTCCGCCCATGCTACTGTAAAAGACCACTACGGAGAAGAGAAGTAGAACGGTTAGTGTATTATTCAAATCGTCGAAAACTAGAAAGCCAGGCCAAATAGAAGATACGATCCCGTATGCATTCTCTCCCAACAAAACTTTCCAATCCAAAAAGGGTCGAGTGATTTTGGACATCGCTTTAAACACCCAACCCAAAATAATCGAATTAATTAAGATGCTTAAAAAGAAAGCCTTGCTAGCGCGTAAAATCGCCGCGCCGATTCCCGAATATCGGATCTCCACGATTTCGATATCCGTAAGAACCTCCACTCTTCTCCATAATGAAGCGAAGAAGACGGTCATGGCCATATAACCCAGGGCCCAGCTCCACCAGAGCCAGTTTCCGCTCACACCGTTTTTGGCGACGACGCCCGTGATCACTAACGGAGTGTCCGCAGCAAACGTTGTCGCTACCATCGAAGTTCCCAGCCACCACCAAGGAAGCTTTCGATCCGCGACGAAATAGGAGCTCAGACTTTCTCCGGCTTTGGAAGAGAGCAAAATTCCGGCTCCGAAAGCGAAGGCGATGTATACACCGATTAAGATCCAGTCGATAGTCGAAAAAATGGCGGCCATCCTTCCTTCCCGATCGGGAAGTCTTTTTCCTTAAGATCGGCCGGAAAGCTCGGAAAACAAGGATTCTTTCAATCTTAGAAATCGATTTCTCTTGATCCCGTCCGAAGTCGCGGAAACATGGCTACGAGACTATGGCAACTATCATCGTCCAAAAATACGGAGGCACATCCGTAGGAACTCCGGAAAGAATTCTAAACGTTGCAAAACGAATCAAACGTTATCATGATCGAGGCGATCACGTAGTCGTAGTCGTTTCCGCGATGGGACATACGACGGACGAGCTCGTAGACTTAGCGGAACAAATTAGTAAAACTCCTCCTCGACGAGAAATGGATATGTTGCTCTCCACCGGAGAACAGATCTCGATTTCCCTCTTGGCAATCGCTCTCTGGGAAATCGGAGTCCCGGCAAAATCGTTTACCGGATCGCAGGTAAAGATGGTCACGGACGGGAATTTCTCGAATGCCAAAATTGAAACGATAGATAGAACCAGAATCGATTCGGCCCTGACGGAAGGCAAAGTGGTCATCGTCGCGGGATTCCAAGGAATCGATAAGAACGAGAATATCACGACTTTGGGAAGAGGCGGTTCGGATACTTCTGCAGTCGCACTAGCCGCCGTGTTAGGCGCAAAAGAATGCGAGATTTATACCGATGTAGACGGGGTTTATACCGCCGATCCGCGAGTGGTCAAGCAGGCAACGAAGCACGCTCAAATCACGTACGAAGAAATGCTCGAACTTGCAAGTCTCGGAGCGGGAGTTCTGCATTCCCGCAGCGTGGAGCTTGGAATGAATTACGATGTAGTCATTCATGTTCGTTCCAGTTTTAATGATAATCCGGGCACTTTGGTGGTGAGCGAGGATAAGATTATGGAAAAATTAAAAGTCAGCGGAGTGACCGCAAAAAACGATCAGGCCCGAATCACGATCGCAAACGTTCCCGATAAACCCGGTCTTGCGGCCGACCTATTCGGTAAATTGAGTGGCCGGGACATCCTCGTGGACGTAATCGTACAATCTTCCCCGTATAACGGCAGAAATACCATTTCCTTTACCGTTCCTAAAAAGGATCTGCAGGAAGCCCTCCCGATTTTGGAATCCTTTGCAAATTCCCATGGCGCCCAAAAGGCCGAAATTAACGAAAATATCTCCATAGTTTCCGCGGTCGGAATCGGAATGAAATCCCATGTCGGCGTCGCAGCACAGATGTTTCAGGCACTGGCCGATGCAGGCGTAAATATCGAAATGATCTCCACATCCGAGATTAAGATATCCTGTGTGATTCCCAAAGACCGGGCAGAAATCGCGGTAAACAAGATCCATAGCACCTTCGGACTTTCGAAAAACGGTTGAACGTTCGGGACTAGGCGGGAATTTCTTCTTGTGCCCCCTATATTTGGTCCTGTTTTTACGCCGTTTCGGAATCGTCGTCGCTTTCTAGCCTCGACTCTGATCGCCGTTTCCTTTTTTTGGACCGTGAATTCTGCGGAACCGGCGGAATCAATCAATCGAATTATCGCGACGATCGGTAGCCAGTCGATTTCGGAATTGGACTATGACGACGCTTTGGACAAGTACTTAAAACTCTCCCGGTTCCTTAAAAATGAGGATATGCGTAAGTCCCAAAGGACCCGCGTAATCGATTTTCTTATCGATAGAGCGATCGTCGACGCAATCGCCGACGAAGAATCCATTCAAGTGAACCAAAAAAGGCTGGAAGGAGAGATCGACAAACGGATGGAATTGATGGGTCTTACGTCTCGAAAACAATTCGAGAAAGCCATCGAAGCGAGTTCCGGAATGTCCTACGATCTATGGATCACCGAACTTCCCTACCAGATCAAACGTGGTCAGCTACTCCAATACAAGGTTCCGATGCCTCCTCCCGCCGAAAAGGATGTAAGAAATTGGTACGCTCAAAACAAGGAGAAGGTCGGATTCGAAATTCAGTATAGATTGATCGCGATCGCGCCGAATAACGACAGCATCGCCGAGGAAGCTCGAATTCATAAAGAAGCCACCGAACTTCGCAAAACATTGCAGGCCGACGCAAATTCGTTCACTCTCATCGCCGGATCTCCTAGAAATAGCGACGTCAGACTTCGCGGTCGAAAAGGATTGGTGGATTGGATCTCCTCCTTCGAGTTGTATAAGATCAGCAAATCTTCCGCAATCGCAGCCTCCCCGCTCCAAGCAGGTAGCATTTCGGAGGTGTTTCGGGACGAATACAAACGCTATTGTATTCTCAAGGTGGAAGGGAAGAGAACGACTCCTTTCGATACGATCAAGGCGGGAATTATGAATATTCTGGCTCGTGAAAAAGAGGAAGAAAATTTCCAAAAATGGGTTCGAGAGCAAAGAAGCACTGTCCCGATTCAGATTTTCGACGATGCTTATAAAAAGGAAAATAAGATTCCGGACCACAAAGAATCCATCCATCTAGATTGAGTTTCGTTTCCTGCAGCTTTAGTCAGAAATAAAAATATGAAATTTCCTCCCCAAGCGATCGCATTTTATATTCCCAATTCGAAATTCCGATTCCTAACTTCTAGGTCGACTCGGGAAACCTCGGAATATCTTCGAACTACGCTTCATAAGCTCTCGCAAGTGTTTCCGAAACTCCCCATCTATTCCAATACTCGATTTGACGAGAGCCTTCCTTTGCAGGACCTCGCTCATGAATTCGGTTTTACGGAATTCGTACCGATCGATTCGGAATCGGAGGCTCATTTTTTTTCGACGATCGCCGAACAATTACTCCCCTCGAGAACGGGGGATCCGGATTGGGACGAGGCTAGTTTTATCGTTCTAGACGGAATCTTTCCCTTATTAGATCCGAATCTAAGTCGCGAAATCGCAGAGAGACACGATACGTTTCTGGCGCACTATTCTTATTCCGAAAATCTTCCCGTCGGAATCGTTCCTCGAATCCTTTCGCGGGAATTCGTTCGAAGTCTTCCGGCTAATTTTACCGGAAGCACTCAGGATTTCTTAGCTAAGAATATCAATCATTACGATACGGAAATTTTTTATCATTCGCCGGACTTGAGACAGTGGCGTTTGGATTTTTCTCTTCTCGACCTTCGTTCCGTTTTACTCGTGAACTCTTTCCTCGCAAAAAAGAAAGATTGGAAGTACGAGGAAATTTTACCCTTTTTACTTTCCGATCCTCAAGCGTTTCGCGTAGGACCGAGTTATCTGGAACTGGAACTCTTCGGAGGAAAACTTAGGGAATCGCCTATTTATCCCGCAAGTAAACTCAGGGAAAATGGACCGGAGAGCCGCATAGAACCTTCTCTTTTGAATTCCCTGATCGAGCAGCACAGATCCAATTTCGGAACCGAATATAGCGTTTGTTTCGGCGGTTTGGGGGAACCCATATTACATCCTCAACTTCCGGAATGCATCGACATTGTCTTAAAATCAACGTCGTTAAACGAATTATTTATCGAAACCGACCTGGTCGACGATATCCGAAACTTGAAACAAAGTTTCGAGAATCGTACAAAGGAAGAGCTATCGAAAGTCAGCCTCATCGTTAATTTAAGTACCTGGAATAAAAAAACGTATACCGCTTTGTACGGATACGATGGATTCGATGCCGTCGTTCGAAACTTGGAAGAGATTTCGCAGGTTCTTCCCAAGTCCTCCATTTATCTTCAATTTCTAAAATTAAAAGAGATCGATTCGGAACTAGATTCCTGGTACGAAGCCGCGGAGAAGGCAGGATACGGAATCATTCTTCAAAAGTATAATTCGTACGCCGGGAAATTGCCCGAACGTAGGGCCGCGGATCTGACTCCTTTGGAAAAGGAATTTTGTTGGCACCTAGCCAGGGATCTCTACGTAAATGCGGACGGGTCGGTCGCAATATGCAAGCAGCAACCGGGGACCGCATCCAGAAGTCTCGGAAATCTAAATTCGCAATCCTTGCTGGATATTTGGAAAAAAGGCCATCCCTTCTTTGCACTCTCCGCAAGCGGAAAGCACGAAGAGATCCCTGCGCCTTGCCTTACTTGCGATGAGTGGTACACTTTTAACGCATAAAAGACTCGGCTCCCTGTATGCGTTCATACAGGCGAGGACGAGTTCGACTCGCCTCCCCCGAAAAGTACTGAAGGATCTTCCGGAAGGTTCCGGAAACGCCTTGCTGGATCATATCCATTTTCGAATCAGTAAGGTTCTACCTCAATCCCGCATCGTTTATGTCGTGCCGGAGGAAGATTTCGAATTGGAAGCCTTTCTTTCTTCCAGGAATAGACGAGTTTTCTCCGGACCGTTAGAAGACGTGAGAGCTCGATACATTCTCGCAGCCTCGAAATTCGGCGCGGAAGCTGTCCTTCGCTTAACGGGTGACAATCCGTTTTACGACGTAAAACATCTAGGACTGCTTTTACTATCCTTCTTACAAGGATCTTCGCAGCTATCATACTTCAAAGGATTACCCTTAGGAATGGGGGGAGAAGTTTTTCGTACGGAAGCTTTGCTTTGGGAGCCGCAAGACGGATTGGAGGAGCGACATAGGGAACATGTCAGCCTACATATTAAGGAGCATCCGGAAAAATTTCGAATTACTTCCATCCCAGCTTTGCTAGCGGAGGAGGATTCGGATAGAATTCCGCGTTTCCGTCTGACCGTCGATACGCCGGAAGATTTTCGAACAATGGAGGCAATCTTAGAGGGACCGGCAAAATCGATCGGGAACACAAAACCTGAAATTCCGGATTGGGGTGTGGGAGATCTTCTTAAATGGGAAGCGGATTTTCCGAAACTATTCCGGGAAAATGCAAGCGTTCCTCAGATAAAATTTTCTCTTCCTAGGGTAAACCGAAAGTCGAAAGGCAAGATCGCACTTCTCGTCGCTCCCGCAAAGGAATTCGGCAGCGGCCATGAAGCAAGATCGCATATTTTATATTCCCTGCTTCCCGACCGAGATTGGGAACCCACATTGATTTCCAAGTTTCCAAAGGACGGCGAATATCAAGGATTAATAATCGACTACAGGGATATAAGTATTCCGATAGAATATAAGAAAACAAAATTATTGCTTTTGGATCATTTCGGAGCGGAACGGAAAATTCATCCCCATTTCGATCTATTACCCCATCCACTGAATCGTGGAGACTTTGACTGGAGTAATATTTTGCTCCCTCCTTCCCTTACAAGTTCCGCATTAAATCCGACACAGGAGGAAATGGAAGAATATGAATTCTTTTGCTACGCCGGCACGATCGAAAAGCGACAATCGAACGACTTGGATCGAATTCTACTTCGGCAATCACCATCCGGAAAAATCCTAAGAGTCGGCGGAACTCCTCCCGCCGCAGAGAACGCAAGAATCGAACATGTCGATAGACTTTCCACGAACGATTATTTAACGGCGCTTAGAGGCTCAAAACGATTTTTCGGATATTTCGGACAGAGTCTATTCGAAGCCTTATATCTTGGAATCCCATCCGCTACGTTCGGAATCTCCCCCGTTCATGAAACTCTTTCGTCCATGTTGGAGGAAGACGCAGGAATTCCGTATTACAAAAACATCGGTTCCGCAAAATTTTCCGTCGGAACGCGAGCCCCCGGAGCCGGCGGATATGATAATATATTAGAATATATAGATTTTCTGTTTTATCAAAAATGAAGATATTCAATTTTGCGCGGATCGGACGGGAAGCAAGATTAGCGATTTTATCCGGAGCCCTCCAGAGCCGTAACAAAACTAAAAATAAAAAGGCTACCTCTGGATACCCCGAATCGTTCGGTATTTTCCGGAAAGGAACAGATTGTATTTTAAACCGTTCTTTTCTACGGCTCCGATCGAAGCGGATTTATTATTCGATTGAATGACTCTCTGAATATCCTACAGATCTAAACCGTAGGCCCGGAGTTTTTGAAGATTGCAGGCGATCAATGCATCCCGGACCTTGCGCAACCAGGAAAATAAGTGATTGCACGTTGAGTGGAGTTGCTGTCATACTTTCCTTGTAACCGTTAAAACGGTTAAAGGCTTCGGGAGTTTTTATGGTAAAGAGAATCGTACACAATCTGACTCTTCCCTTGATTGTAGCGTCTTTTATTCAAATTTCCGCCTGCACTGCTGCGAATCCGCATCCCAGAGAGATCGCCATAGGCGAGGAAAAGATTAGCGTCACTCTAAAAATCGATGAAACATTCAAACCCCAAATTTTTTATCCGTTTGGAACAAGTGCATTCGAAACCGTAAAAAAACCCCAATGGATCCCGCTCGAAGAATCTCCGAATATTCTTCTGAAGCCGTTCGTCGGACTCTTTCGGCGAGAGACAGGAATCCTGCTCCAAACGGCGCCATCCCAGTCTCAGTCGATCATGATCCAGCCCGTAAATTTACTCGTAGCGGATAGCATGGCCGCCTTCGCTGAATTTAGAATTTACTACAAATTCTCCTCGGGAGAAACGACGGAAGATCGGTTTAGCGTGGCCTGTAATCAGGAATTTCCGACGGCAGCCTATCCTCGCGCCCTCATGGAAGCGGCTTCGAACCGAGCAGCCGCTTACTATTATCATCGCTCGAAAGTTGAGCCTCAGGGCAAACTCCCGGCTTACTATAAGGCAAAAAGTGGATTCCTGGAATCGCCGGTCACTTATGTTCTGAATCTATTTAAGAACAATCCGGAAATCACGGTCGTTTATTTTGAAACCGCAGATTCCGCCTTATCATATCTTCCCAAAGAATTCGAGACGACTGGCTGCCTGATGTACACGAATAATATAGGCGGAGGGGTCCGTTGCGTAACCCCGCAAAAAATCAAAATCCCGGCGAAATGGTCCAGTAAACTAACTCAGACTCCGATCGAGCCGAATTAGAATATCCGACGGAGAAGATTAGGATTCTTTAATCCACGTTGAAAGAACAAAGATGAGTTGTTAATCGACTCTTTCGCATTACTTCAAAGAAATGGTAATCAAGAAAACGAACAGAGCAAGCGGGAAAGACCAGGTTAGGACTGCCTTTCCGGTATTTAAACCGAAGCAGGATTTTAGCCCTTTCATAAACAGAATCGCCTGAAGTAGAAACCCCGCTAATAAAAAGATCCCGTTTAAACTCAGAAAGAACACCAGCTTAAATGTATCCTCCCTAAAGCTAGCCGGAGCGATATTGAATAGGAGAAGGATCGGAAAGAAGGAAAGAAGAATATAAAAATTACTTATTGCCGTAATCCCTAAGATCCTGAAATAGGATTTCCTTTCTTCTCCGAGTAACCAAAGAAAGATATGACTCAGACTTCCGGCAATAAGCATCGCAAGAAGAAAGGAAAAAACAAGGGTAAAAAGATTCCAAGGAAAGACGTTAAACAGAAACATCGAAAAAGAGATTTTTCCCTCGTTATAGTAGGTGCGCATGACTGACGAAAACGACTGAACCTTTTTCCAATTGGCAAACGAAACGAGCAAATTAAATACTATGTATGTAATTAAATACAGGCCTTGGATTCTCAGAGTGCGAAGCAAAAAGATCGCGGGCTTGATCTCCAAGATCGTCTCAGGACGGATCGAGTATCTCCAGTTCTGTTGAAACGCATCGGAATAAATCTTTAAAAACTTCAAATTCTAATCCTCTATAGATTCGTTCGAAAATAAGTCGACCATTCGCTTAAACGCATCCGATTTCTTTTTATCTTTCGAATAGATTGCGGACAGCCGAGCGTAAGCCAATGCGGTTTTCCTACCGACGATACGCATCTGATTATATGCCATAATCGCACGATCCAGCCGTTTAAGATCCTCGAATAATTTACCTTGAATAAAAAGGACATCCAAATTTTCCGCATCCGAACGGAGAAATTCTTCTACTGAAACCAGAAGTTTTTCCTTGCTCGACGTATCTTTTGCAGTTGCATATTTGCATCTCAAAAGAACGGACCAAACGTTTAAATTTTTAGGATTGGATTCAAGAGCCTCTTCCAGAATTTTTTCCGAATTCCGAAAATCCTTTTCGTAATAATAGATTTTTCCCAAATGTAAAGCGGTGTCCAAAAAATCCGGATCATCTTTGTAGATTCGTTCTAACGCCTGTCTTGCTTCCTGGATTCGATTCGATTTATAGGATTCGATGGCGGACGTGTACGTTTTTCTTTTCTCTTCGGAACTCATGGAGCCGCAGCCTACAAGACTTAGGAAAAAACCTAAGAATAAAAGAACAACGAGACGTGGTTTTTGCCCGATCGGAAGCATTGAAGGGATTTTCAAAAAACTATCTTGATACAAAAGGAAAGTCTCCGTTTATTTATGAAACCAGGATCTTAAAAGCGCGATAGCACCCATCGCCAAAGGACCGATGACAATTAGATAATAGAAGAATAAAACGGATTTCTTCTTTTGGATAAAAAAGGAAATCGTTTTATAAAATTTAGTCCCCTGCTCCTGAAATACGAAACTACTCGGATTTGGGTCCCCCAAAAGATTTTTCTTGGAAAATAAATTTTTGAATTCGGGATGTGTTTCAAGATATTCATCGACTACCTGGGAACACAAAATGCACTCACGTAAATGACGAAGATAAATTTGATCCGTTTCATTCCCGGGTCGGAAGCTCTCTATAGCCTCGCTCCAAAAGTCCACGGAACCGATTTTTAGATTGCAGACCGGTCCTGGCGGCTCGGGAAACTCGGAGATTTCCTCCTCACCAACCTTAACCTTCGAATCGATCCTTTCAGCAACAGGAAGATTCTTTTTGGGCTTCGCAGGAGCAGGAGTCTTCCCTTTATTAGAGTTAGCAATTGGATTCGATTTTTTCATAATCTACACTCGAAGGTTTTGATAGTATTCAGAAAGTTTTGCACAATTAGGATTTCAGAAAGAGCGTTTCACAGCTTCCTTCAGTCCTCCGTTGTCGTAGCCCTGCGCTCCTTGTAGGATCGCCTTTATTAATGCTACTTGGCTTTTGCGTTTTTTCCTCATTCTGGGCGGCCCCCTCACTTCGCTCCGGGTCACGCTGCTCCGGGCTCCGCTTTCGCTACGGTCTCAGCGGCTCCTTTCTTTTAATATTAACCGTTACCCGGAAACGCTGCGACTGCTTCGCACCCTACACACCGTTGCCGCGGGGGGAAGTAGAAAATTCTGGCTGAAATACTTAACGTTCGGAAGATAATGTCAAGAATTATATCCCCTTTTAGGATTTCAGAAAGAGTGATCGTAGTGAAAGCTCGAATTTCGGTCCCTAAAAGAAGAGTCAGATAGTGTTTTCTCGTTCGCTATATATGCGCTTTCATCTGCTACTTTAGTTTTTGCGAGGCTCACCCTGTTCTTTTGACCGTTCTCGCGCCACTGATCAAAAAGTCTCTGACTATTAGGTTTCTCAATATCCAAAGCTAATCGTTGATTACTAATATATTCTGAAGTTTCGGCGCTTGTCAAAGGTCTTGTTTTGGCTATTTCATTTAAACGCTCATTCCTATTATTAGCTTTCTCCAGAGAGTCTATAGCAAATCGTTCTGCTGAATTTAATGCAAAGCCTCTCTCTTGTTTAAAGTTAATTGCGGAGATAGTTCCATGAGAATCTAATTCCCGGTTAAAGAATTGGAGATCCGTTGAAAAACTCCCTTTAGTAATTAGATTATTAGCGCGCTCATGAAGACCTGTCAAAAAGCTACTAGGGTCCACTAGTTCTGGTAATTTCTTCGCACTGTTACTTTCAATCGAAAAGGTTGAAGACATTAAACTCTCTTCCGATTTTGCGCTTCCTGATCCGCTAATTCTAGTATAACCTATTGGAATAACCGTTTGCGGTGCATTCGGATCTACACCCAAGCCATCCCTGGTAGCTGTAGGCTCGGAAAGTACCTGCTCCTCTTCCTTCGTCCGAGTCGCCTCATAACCGGCACCTAACACATTTGTCGCATTCTGCTGGTCCGGAGTCACCGGCCAAGAACTCGGATCATAGGGACTAGCCTCATTCGAAGTACCGCTCGTCCGCTCAGTCTGCCTCGTCTCAGGAATATACTGGTCTCCCCCGGCCATCGCCTGGTTCTGGTTCACATCCGCATAAAAGTTATTGTTAAACGTAACATTACCGAAACTACCAGGATCATTCAGATTCCCGGTCACCGATACCGCCGTCGCATTATAATCCGTCACACTGATCGTCGTATCCCCATTCTCCGAGATCGTAACCGAACCTCCCAGTTGCGTCTCTTCTTCCGTTCTCTGATACGTCAAGCTCGGACCCTGGTGTTGCCCCACATTCACCATTACTCCGTTCGGATTGCCTCCCGTCATGTTGATGCTACCACTGAATCCGCTTGCCGGATCATACTTTAAATTACCAGCTTTCGTGCCTATGTTAAACGAAGTAGAGCCGTGCTCTGAAAAATTGGCCCCCACGTTCAAGCTCGACGGACCCACGCTTACCCCCCCTCCAAATCCGCTCTCATCGCTATACGATACGTTTACATTCAAACCGTAGGGATTCATATACGCGCTACCAATTCCGCTGATCGCTCCGGTCAGGGCTCCCTTCAGTCCTCCGTTCTCGTACCCCTGTGCTCCCTGTAGAATCGCTTTGGTTAATGCTACTTGGCTTTTGCGTTTTTTCCTCATTTTGGGCGGCCCCCTTCACTTCGTTCCGGGTCACGCTGCTCCGGGCTTCGCTTTCGCTACGGTCTCAGCGGCTTCTTTCTTTTAATATTAACCGTTACCCGGAAACGCTGCGACTGCTTCGCACCCTACACATCGTTGCCGCAGGAGGTAGCAAATTCTAACTGAGATACTTAGCGTTCGGAAGATAATGTCAAGAATTATATCCCCTTTTAGGATTTCAGAAAGAGTGATCGTAGTGAAAGCTCGAATTTCGGTCCCTAAAAGAAGAGTCAGATAGTGTTTTCTCGTTCGCTATATATGCGCTTTCATCTGCTACTTTAGTTTTTGCGAGGCTCAACCCGCTTTCGTGCCTATATTAAACGAAGTTGTACCATGTTGCGAGAAATTGGCCCCCACGTTCAAGGTCGATGGACCCACACTCACTCCCCCTCCGAATCCGCCCTCGTCGCTATACGATACGTTTACATTCAACCCGTAGGGGTTCATATACGCGCTACCCATTCCGCTGATCGCTCCGGTCACAGCTTCCTTCAGTCCTCCATTCTCGTATCCCTGCGCTCCTTGTAGGATCGCCTTGGTTAATGCCACTTGGCTTTTGCGTTTTTTCCTCATTCTGGGCGGCCCCCTTCACTTCGTTCCGGGTCACGCTGCTCCGGGCTTCGCTTTCGCTACGGTCTCAGCGGCTTCTTTCTTTTAATATTAACCGTTACCCGGAAACGCTGCGACTGCTTCGCACCCTACACATCGTTGCCGCAGGAGGTAGCAAATTCTAACTGAGATACTTAGCGTTCGGAAGATAATGTCAAGAATTATATCCCCTTTTAGGATTTCAGAAAGAGTGATCGTAGTGAAAGCTCGAATTTCGGTCCCTAAAAGAAGAGTCAGATAGTGTTTTCTCGTTCGCTATATATGCGCTTTCATCTGCTACTTTAGTTTTTGCGAGGCTCACGACGTTTGTATCTTTCGATGATCGCAGACTCGAACGGAATTGTTCTAAGTTTAGGAACTTTTAACTTTACTTTTCCGGCTTTTGTTTCGAAGTTTCTATTATAAGATCCGGCTCGGGTATCTACTCGATCTGGATTTCTTTCATACTTCGAGGCTTGGCAGAGTTTATCTGCCTCCTCATCTAAAAGAGCATTCAGCGTTTCTTCGACTGAACCTCTTACGAGTTCACTCAAGTCCTTCTTGAGTTGGGTCTCATCCACTTGGATTACTTTCAGGTGGCTTTTATCTTCTTCTGCCCTCATGGGGGGTTCTCCTCTTCTTGAAATTTGTTTGCTTACAATCTCAATCGGTTAGGAGAGCCTTTCTTTTTATCTATAAATGTGCGAAATATTTAGAACGTTATCTTTCCTTTGGTCAAGCTACGAACCATAGTCGAAAAGCTATAACAGAAAATACGGAATGAATCTAAGAAAGATAGAGGCCGAGAAGCTTCATATAACAAAGTATAAACTTCACTCGCGATAATGCTGCCTTCCGACCTATCTTGATTGCCTGGAGTTTTGAGTAACCTGTTCTCACCGTTCACAATAATTACTCCGCCCGGATTAATACTCTTATCATTCGTTCGAATAAAATCCGAAAAGGAATAAGTTTTAAAATCCTTATACCTAATCGGAATCCCGCCTTCTTCATCACCCCTAGTTGCAAAATAGCGAACTAGACCAAAATAATCTATCCAGGACGAATAAAGTCCAAATTTAAAATTCGATAAATCAAATTGTATCCTAAATCCTGTATCTGCTATCAGTTCATTTGCAATCGTTATGGAGCAATTTTCAAATAAATATTTTCCATAACGGTTATAGGGATATAAAGTCTCCTTGATATTATCAAGATTTAAATAGGAAATATACGAACATAAATATTTACTTCGCAAAATCATGTCAACGGGAGGTATACTAATTCCAGTAAAGTCCCAAGAATGAACAAAATACGAATCATTGATTGTTCCCTTAATGGCCTTACCAATCCAACGCTCCGCTTCAGGGGACAGGCCCAACTCTCGATCACTTGAATTCAGGTCAATTAGAGAAATTGTTCGAATTTCTCTATTTAATTCTTTGGCAAATTCAGCTTCATTTCCCATTTTCAACACGAAAGCCATATTAAAGAATATGACGGACGGTTTATATCGCTTGATCTTTTCTGATAAAATTACTAAATTTTTACGAGAATCTCCTTTCTTAAAGTCCCGATTATTTTCGATTTCAATTATAGAAATATTCTCTTTTTGTAATTCTATCAATTTCAATCTTTCTTCTATATCAGAAAAACTATTTTTACATACAAAGAAAATACTGATAAAAACTATAAACGAAATTATTTTTAATGAAAATTTCATAGCGTTATAAAACAGTAAGCTCTATTAATTTTACCGAGGCTTGTCTACGCCACTCGGTGGTTGCATTTTTCCTGGTTTATTTTTATTATTATCATTCGGAAGACGAATAATTGGATCTAGATTTATTTTACTATTTGGCTTGGTCCATTCCGTAGGAATTTGGTTACTATCAACTTTTTTACCCTTCGGAATTATTAACGACCCGCCATCACGAAGAATGATTTCTCCTGACCTCTTAGAACCTTCTGTTGTAATTATGATATGCCCATTCTTATCAGCGTACCATTTTATGCCCTCCAGTCCTTGACCTTTTACATAAAATTCTGTACCAGGAATATGAAGTAGTTCATTCTCCCCGATAGGCTGCGGTGCCATTTTGTTAAGCGATCCATCTATTGGCTTTCCACTTTCTTGTGAAGTAATAACTTGCCCGAGCTCTTTAACTTTTGCGCCAGGATTATTTCTCAAATATTCATCGATCTTCCCATTCGAGTAATCATTCGCAATCGGTTTTCCTTTATCGTTCCCACCCGTTAAAACAATCGGTAGGGATTCGGAGTTACCAACATTTTGTGGCTCTGCAAATGTTGCTCCGTCCAAGGCACCGATAATAAAGGAATCAAGAGGTGTAGAGCCTTCCGGTCCTGTACGAGAATTGTCCTCAGATGTCGCAGCCCCCTCGCTCCGCC